>JBBQYZ010000479.1:0-3672 GCA_038208205.1 Gemmatimonadales bacterium
ATGTTGGTGAGCCGCGTGATGAACGGGGGAATCGCGCGCTCCGGATTGACCAGCGTCTCGAACACGTCGGCGATTCGCCCATCCCGTACGGTCACGGCGGCGATCTCGGTGATGCGGTCCCCGCCGTCCGGCCTGCCGCCGGTCGTCTCGACGTCCACCACGGCGAACGACAGCGAGGAGAGGAGCGGCTCCTGATCGGGGGTTTCCGCACGCCACGCAGGAGCGACGGGCTCCGAGAGCCGCCAGGCGCCGTCCGCTGTGCGCGTGAACCGTGGATGGTCGCGCAACAGGGTGACCGCCATGTGCTCGGCGACCGCGGCGGGGAGCGCCGAGAGCTGACAGACGCTGGCGATGAGCGAACGCGAGTCGGCGGGACCGGCTTTCAGGTAATCGGCCGCCCGCGCCGCCAGCAGCGTCTGCTCGAGAACCGTCGAGATGCCGGCCGGCGCGAATGCCTCGAGCCGGGTGCCGCTCACTGGATCGATCGTATTCACGCGCGTGCTCTCACCACAGCTACTCCCCCACGCCCGCATACCGTTGCGCTCCGACACCGATCGCGTCGACAGTCGTCACCGAAGATACACCGCACGGATGCAGTTGTCGCCAGCGCATGGCGCGCATTCGCACGGGCGTGGCGGGCCACCGGAGTCTGTCTGTCTGGTGCTCGTTCGTGGAGCCCGCTACCTTGTGAAGGAATTCACAAGCATCCGACGTCGCCGTGAAACGAATCGCCGATTCCACCGTTCGCCGGCTCTCCATCTACCTGCGGTTTCTCGAGGAGTTCGAGGAGGGGGGGCTCGCCACCGTCTCCAGCCAGGAGTTGGCCCGTCGTGGCGGGACGACCTCGGCGCAGGTTCGAAAGGATCTCTCCTTCTTCGGGTCCTTCGGCAAGCGCGGCCTTGGCTACTCGGTGCCCGAGCTCGCTGCCGCCCTGCGCGAGATCCTCGGTCTTGGTCGGGAGTGGCGCGTCGTCATCATCGGAGCGGGCAAGATCGGCGCGGCCCTGACGCAGTACCGGGGCTTTCGGCAGCGCGGCTTCCACATCCTCGCCGCCTACGACGACGACCCGGAGAAGATCGGCCGTGATCTCGAAGGGATCGAGGTGCGGGACATGTCGCGCCTCGAGCAGGATGTCGAGAACGAGCACGCGCAGATCGCGGTGCTGGCAGTGCCCAGCGAAGTGGCGCAGCACACGCTCGACCGCATCGTGAAGGCGGGCGTGAAGGCGGTGCTGAACTTTGCGCCGTCGCAGCTGCACGCCCCGGCGGACGTGACGGTCAAGTCGGTGAACATGGCGATGGAGCTGGAGGGACTTTCTTTCGCGCTGACCAACCGGGACTGATCCTCGGCGCGGCGGTCAGCTCGCGACGTCGCGCGTACCCTCTCGCAGCAGCGTCGCGAACTTGGCCGGAGAGAGTGTCTCCGGCCTCGCCTCCGGGTCGATTCCCGCGCGCGCCAGGATCGCGTCCGCCGCGTCGGCATCGAGGGCATGGAGAGAGCGCAGGACGCGGCGCATCTGCTTGCGCCGCATACCGAACGCTCCCTGGACGAGGAGCCGGAACGGACGCTCCTCTTCCGGCGCGACGAGTGCGGTGTCGTGCGGCGTGATCCGCACCACGGCGCTCTCCACCTTTGGGGGCGGCGTGAACGAACCGGCTGACACTCTGAACAGTGTCTCGGCGCGCGCGACTGCCGCGACGTTGACGGTCAGGGCGCCGTACTCTTTGGTGCCGGGCTCCGCGCAGAGTCGATCGGCCACCTCCCGCTGCACCAGGTACACCGACCGGTCCGCCCGCGGCGGGACGAGCGCGTGAAAGAGGATGGGCGTGGTGATGTAGTACGGAACGTTGCCCACAAGCACGTAGGGTCCCGCCGCGAGCTCGCCGAGCGACAGCTCGAGCACGTCGGCTTCGGCGATGATGACGTTGTTCCGTTTCGCGTAACGCTGGCGCAGCAGCTCGGCGAGGGCACGGTCGTACTCCACGGCGATCAGCCGACCGGCGCGCTCGGCGAGGTTGTCGGTGAGCGCGCCGCGGCCCGGCCCGATCTCGATCACCGTCTCGCCGCCCTTGAGATGCAGCGCATCGGCGATGCGTCCGAGGATGCGGCGGTCGTTCAGGAAATGCTGCCCGAGACTCTTGCGCGTGGGTGGGAAGGCGCCGCGCGGACGCGTCGCGCCGTCCCCGTCGCGCGTCATCAGCTCTTCAGGACGAGCAGCGTGAGGTCGTCGCGGCGCGGCGTGTCGCCGGTGTAGTTGTCGAGGAGGGCAAAGACGCGGCCGGCGATCTGCGCCGGCGGCTCGTCGCGGTGG
Organism: Gemmatimonadales bacterium; assembly: GCA_038208205.1. GTDB lineage: Bacteria > Gemmatimonadota > Gemmatimonadetes > Gemmatimonadales > Gemmatimonadaceae > AG11. Next base: position 2,312 of record JBBQYZ010000479.1, read on the forward strand.
CGAACGACGACCTCCAGCACTGGCGCCTCGTCGAGGCGGTCTCCGTCGCTGTTGCGGGCGTCGGTGATCCCGTCGGTGAACAGGAGCAGGATGTCACCGTTCACATCCCACGGACGCACGCGCGAGTCGGGGGCCTCGTCGGCCATGCCGAGCGGGGGACCGCCGGCGGTGAGCCGTTCGACCGACCCCTCTCGCGTGACCACGAACGCGTGCGGGTGTCCCATGTTTCCGTAACGGAGGACGCCCTGCTCGCGGTCCACGACGGCGTACATCGCCGACACGAACATCTCGGTGGTCGTGAGCTCCTCCTTCACCGACACGTACAGGCGGCGCAGCATCTCGGCGGGGTCGTCGGTGCCCTGCGCGTGGATCGCCGACGCGCTCATGGTCAGTGCCATGATCAGCGCTGCCTGGTACCCGTGCCCACTGACATCACCGATCATCACTCCCACCCGACCGTGTGACAGCTGGTACAAGTTGTAGAAATCGCCTCCCACGTCCTCGGCCGGAACGACCCGTGCGGCGACCAGCGCCTGCGGAGCGACGTGCGCGGCGTCCGGGAGGAGCTTCATCTGCAGGTCGTGCGCGAGCTGCATCTCCTGTTGCATGCGCTGCTGCCCGAGCGACTGCACCACGAGCTTGGCGTTCTGGATCGCCGCGCCGATCTGGGAGGCGATCGCGGTCACGAGCTTCTGGTCGCCTGCGGTGAACGCCTGCCCCGACCGCCGGTCCGACAGGTTCATGACACCGAGCGGCTCGCTCCCGTCCTGCGTCGTCCAGACGATGGGAACGGTGAGCATCGCCCCCTTCCGGAAGGCCGCCTCGGCCGGACAGGGCATCTGTCCGTCGTCGACGATGATGGAGTGCAGGTTCCGGAAGACGTACGCGCTCACGCTGCACTCATCGTCGGTGGCGATGGGTTGGGTGGTGATCCCCTCGCCGCCGAGGCGGGCGACGATCCGCAGCGAGCTGCTGTCGCGGTCGAGCACGAGGATGGATGCGCGTCGCGCACCGACCGTCTCGCTGACCTCCTTGAGGATCGTCTGCGCGCCTTCCTCGAGCGATACCGTGCGGCCGAGGATCTCGCTGATGGAGTAGAGGAGATTGATCTCCTCGTAGCGCTCCGCGAGCTCGTTGGCCGCGTGTTCGACCTCGAGGGTGTTCTGGAGGTATTGCGATACGACGGGCCGCAGGAACTTGAGGTACCGATCGATCTCCCGCCGCTCGATCGGACAGGGTCCGAGCACCAGCCAGGCGGGGCGCGGGCCGGCCACCGGGACGATGACGAGGCGGCCCCGCTCAGTGGGTTCGTCGCGAATGACGCCGAGGGGCGGCAGCAGGGACTCAGGCGGCGGATCCTC
>JBBQYZ010000480.1:0-3671 GCA_038208205.1 Gemmatimonadales bacterium
GGTGCGGCAATCGGATGGCGTCCGAGATGGATGCCGTCTGCGGGTAGACATGCGTGGGCTCCTGCAGCGGGCCGCGCACGAGGTAGGACACGATGTGCACTGCGATGAAGTTCAGCATGATCGTACTGATGACCTCGAGCACGCCGAACCGCGAGCGGAGGAAGGCAGCGATGCCGGCCCACCCGCCGCCCGCCGCGGCGCCCGCGGCGAGCGCCAGCAGGATCGCCCCCGCGCCGGCGTGCGGCAGCGCCAGCGCGACTGCGGTCGCCGCGGTCGCGCCGGCGAGCAGTTGGCCCTCGGCCCCGATGTTGAACACACCGGCGCGGAAGGCGACGGCCACGGCGCAACCGGTGAGCAGCAGCGGGACGGTGCGGACGAGCGTGGCGGAGGTGAGCGCATACCACGAGCCCACCGATCCGCGCCAGAGCGCGCCCATCGCCGTGGCTACGTCGTAACCACCGGTGAGCAGAAGCAGCGCTGTCGCGGCGAGCACGATCGTGACCACTGATGCCGCGAGCGCGGTCTGGCGAGCTGCTGTCATGGCGGGAGGGCGGGAGCGGGCGACGCGCAGGCGTCGGCTGTAGACTTGTCGACCAATGCGCGCGCGCGAACAAGGTGTGGTCGAGACGTCGACGGCGGTAGCGTCCGAGACGCGGGAGGACGCTCGGCGGTGGCGGATGCTGGCGCTCGTCGCCCTCGCCGAGCTGCTGGGCATGTCGGTGTGGTTCGCGGCCAACGCCGTCGCCCCGCAGCTGGCCGCCCGGTGGGCGCTCTCGCCGAGCGAGACGGGGTGGTTGAGCACCGTGGTGCAGGTGGGTTTTGTCGCAGGCACCGCGGTCGCGGCACTGCTCAACCTCGCCGACGTCATCCCGGCGCGGCGATACTTCGCCCTCTCCGCCCTCGCCGCGGGGCTCGCGAACGCGGCGCTGCTCGTCGCGCCGGGCTTCCGCAGCGCGCTCGTGTGCCGCGCCCTCACCGGCATCTGTCTGGCGGGGGTCTATCCCCCGGCGATGAAGATGGCGGCGACCTGGTTCCGTGCGCGCCGTGGTCTGGCCATCGGTGTCGTCGTCGGCGCGTTGACGATCGGCAAGGCCCTACCCTACCTCGTGCACGCGATTCCCGGGGCGGACGTGGCATCCGTCGTGAGCTGCGCATCGCTCGCGGCGGTGCTGTCATCGGTGCTGATCGCGGTCTGGTATGCGGACGGCCCGGCCCCCTTCCCGCGGCGCCCCTTCGACCTGGCGCTCGTGGGCACCGTGCTGCGCGACGCGCGGTACCGCCGGGTGCTCGGCGGGTACGCCGGCCACATGCTCGAGCTGTACGCGTGCTGGGTGTGGATCCCGTCGTTCATCGCCGCCAGCGCACTGGCGCACGGAGCTGCCGACCCGGCGGGGTCCGTCGCGCTGCTCTCGTTCCTGGTGATCGCGTCGGGAGCGGTGGGATGCGTGGTCGGCGGCGAGCTGGCCGATCGTGTGGGCTACGTGCGGCTCGTCGTGGTGGCGATGGCGATCAGCGGCGCCTGCGCTCTGCTTACGCCGCTCGTGTTCGGGCGGTCGGACGTGGTGCTCGTCGCGCTGCTGCTCGTCTGGAGCGTGGCGGTCATCGCCGACAGCGCACAGTTCTCCACGCTCGTCACGCGAGTGGTGCCGGCGCACGCCGCTGGTACCGCGCTCACCCTGCAGACGTCGATCGGATTTCTGCTGACGACGATCACGATCCAGCTCGTGCCGGTGGTTGCTGGCGCGGCAGGATGGCGCTACGCGTTCCCCATGCTCGCACTCGGACCGGTGCTCGGCATCGCGGCGATCCGCCGCCTGCGCGCGTGAGCTCCGGTGCGCACTCGGCGCGGCCGTTCAGTCGGCGGCGCCGAGCATCGCACGGCCGACGAGCGCGCGATCGGGAGGTCGCTCGCGCACGCGACCGGCATGGACGACGAGGACGCGCGACGAGAGCGCCAGCACCTCATCGAGATCGCTCGAGTACAGCACGACTGCCGCACCGGCGTCACGCGCGGCACGCAATCGCGCATGGACAGCGGCTGTGGCGCGGACGTCGAGCCCACGGGTAGGGTTCTCGACGACGAGTGCGGCGTCGGTCGGCGTTTCTCGCATCCCGTTGCCCAGCTCGCGCGCCAGGACGAGCTTCTGCTGGTTGCCGCCCGACAGGTCACGCATGATGGTGGTCGGTCCCGCCGCCCGGACATCGAAGGCGCGCATCAGTGCCGTGGTTCGGGTCCGGATGTCCGCCCAGGACATGACGCCGCCGCTGACGCCGGCGCCGCGGAGCGCCACGTTCTCGTACAGGGGACAGTCGAGCAGCACGGCGTCATGGTGACGGTCCTCCGGCACGAAGCCCACCACGTGGGGCCGGCTCAGATAACCTGACGCGTACGGGATCCGGCCGGCCAGGGCCCGCAAGAGCTCTCGCTGTCCACCTCCTTCCACGGCGGCGACACCCACGATCTCGCCGCCGTACACGTCGAAGGTCGCCGCGCGTACGCGCGGTACGCCAGCGGCGTCGTGCACGGCGAGGTCCGACGCGCGAAACCGGGGCGTCGTTGAGCGTGCGGGGGCCCGAACGGCAAGGCGAATGCTGTCCCCGAGCGCGGGATCGAGCGCGGGGTCGAGCTCGGGGCCGATCATCGCTGCCGTGAGCGAGTCGGTCGACGCGTCACGCGCGGACGTTTCGAGCACCACGCGTCCCCGACGCAACACGGTGACGTCGTCGGCGACGGCGAGCGCTTCACGCAGCCGGTGGGTGATCAGCACCGCCGCGTTTCCATCGGCCACATAGCGACGCAGCCAGCCGAGCAGCTCATCGGTCTCGGCGGGCGCGAGGACGGCCGTGGGCTCGTCGAGGATGAGCACGCGTGCGCGCCGGACGAGCGCCTTCGCGATCTCCACACGCTGCTGCGCGCCGATGGGCAGTGATTCGACGGACGCGTCGGGGTCGAGGGCAAAGCCGGTTGCCAAGGCGATCATCTGCACGCGCTCCGCCGCCACCTGAGGATCATGGAGGCCGTGGCCTCCCAGCGCGAGGTTCTCGGCGACGGTCATCGCAGGCACCAGGGTGAAGTGCTGATGCACCATTCCGATCCCGGCCGCCATCGCGTCGGCGGGCGAGCGGAGCGAGAGCATGCGGCCGTCCACTCGCAGCGTGCCCGCGTCGGGCCGGAGCATGCCGAAGGCGACGCGCATGAGCGTCGTCTTGCCCGCGCCGTTCTCTCCAAGCAGGGCGTGCACCGTGCCCGGGTGCACCACCACACGGGCGTCGGTCAGCGCTTCGACGCGTCCGAACCGATGCGTCACGCGCTCGAGCGCGAGCGCCGCGCCTCCGATGCTCACGTCGCGCGTCGGTCGTTCACAGCCCGGTGGGTGCGGACACGAAGCTCCAGGGGATACCGAAGGCCCGTTCGAGCTCCGCGCCGAGCGCGCGTACGCCGAACGTCTCGGTAGCGTAGTGGCCGGCATACAGCACGACGATCCCGAGCTCGTCGGCCTCCACGGCGGTGTGATGCGGTCCCTCGCCGACGATCAGCGTGTCGACGCCGGCCGCGGCGGCTTCGTGCAGGCTGGCGGTCGAGGCGCCGGCGCCGGTGCAGATCGCCCAGCGGCGCGTGCGCCGCCCCTCGTGCGTGCCCACGGTGACGAGGGCACCGCCCTCGCGCCGCG
>JBBQYZ010000481.1:0-3669 GCA_038208205.1 Gemmatimonadales bacterium
CTTCGCGGGCGAAGCTCACAGTGGTGGGGTCAGAGGTCTGCGAGCGCGAGGCGCTCGCCGGTGAGGCGATGGAAGGCGTCGAGGTAGCGCACACTCGTCGCCTCGACCACGCTCGCAGGGAGCGCAGGCGGAGGCGATTCACCGTTCCACCGTCCGGCGCGACGCTCGACGTCGAGGTAGTCGCGGAGGGGCTGTTTGTCGAAGCTCGACTGCGGGCCGCCGGGCGCGTAGCGGCTGGCGTCCCAGAAGCGCGAGCTGTCGGGGGTGAGCACTTCGTCGATCAGCCGAACCGTCCCGTCGCGGTCCCGACCGAACTCGAACTTGGTGTCGGCGATGATGATCCCGCGCGCCGACGCCAAGTCCCGTCCGCGCGCGTACACCAGGCGGCTCAGCTGCTCCAGCTGGCGCGCCACGGCGGCACCGAGGCGTCGACCGACCTCGGCGACCCGGAGGTTCTCGTCGTGCCCGGTCTCGGCCTTGGTCGCAGGGGAGAAGCGCGGCGGATCGAACCGATCGCTTTCCCGCAGCCCCGATGGCAGCGGCTCGCCCGCGAGCGTGCCGAGCTGGCGATACTCCTTCCACGCCGACCCGCTGAGGTAGCCGCGTACCACGCACTCGACGGGAAAGACGTCGGTCCGCACGCACAGCATCGTACGCCCCACGAGTGCCGCGCGATGCGGCGCGAGCGTCGGCACCGCGGCGATCACCTCGTCCGCGTCGGCACTCAGGAGGTGGTGGGGGAGGAGGGCGCCGAGCTGCCGTAGCCACCACGCGGTGAGCTGGGTGAGGACCGCGCCTTTGTATGGCACGCGCTCTGTCATCACCACATCGAACGCGCTGACCCGGTCGCTCGCCACGAGCAGCAGGCGCCCATCGTCGACGGCATACACGTCGCGCACCTTGCCGCTCCGGATCAAGGGTAAGGGCAGAGGGAGGCTGTCGAGCACGGGGGCGATCATACGCGGAGCTCATCGGGCGCGGAGCCGGCGGCCGATCCGGCCAGCAGCGGATCGATCACCTCGGCCAGGAACTCGTCGACCTGCTGCGGCGCGCGTCCGACGAATCGTCTGGGGTCCATGGCGCGCTCGAGCTCGTCGCGCGACATGCCGAAGCTCTCGTCCCCCGCAATGCGGTCGAGCAGGTCGTTGCGTGGCGCGCCGTCCTTGAGGGCACGCGCGGCATCGATGCTGTAGCGGCGGATGCGCTCGTGGGCGTCCTGTCGGTCGCCGCCAGCGCGCACGGCGCGTACGATCAACTCCTCGGTGGCCATGAAGGGCAGCTCATCCATCAGGCGGCGACGGATGCGCGCGGGATGCACCTCGAGTCCCGACGCGACATTTTCCATCAGACCGAGGATCGCGTCGGCGGCGAGGAACGATTCAGGGATCACGAGGCGGCGGTTCGCGCTGTCGTCGAGCGTTCGCTCGAAGAACTGCACCGCGTGCGTCTGGTTGGCGTTCGGCTCCAGCGAACCCACGAATCGCGCGAGCGAGGCGATGCGCTCGGAGCGCATGGGGTTGCGCTTGTATGCCATCGCGGACGATCCGATCTGCTCCCGCTCGAAGGGCTCCTCGATCTCGCCGAACGACTGCAGCATGCGCACGTCGGCACTGAACTTCGCCGCGCTTGCTGCGACCCCCGCGACCGCCGAGAGCACCGCCGCGTCGAGCTTTCGCGAATAGGTCTGACCGCAGACGGCGATCGACGACGGAAAGTCGATTGCCGCCGTGACCAGGCGATCGAGCTCGCGCACCCTGGCGTGATCGCCCTCGAAGATCTCGAGAAAGCTCGCCTGCGTGCCGGTGGTCCCCTTGACGCCCCGGCAGGGCAGGGTGGCGATGCGATGGTCGAGGTCCCCCAGGTCCAGCACGAGGTCCTGCATCCAGAGTGTGGCGCGCTTGCCCACGGTGGTGGGCTGCGCCGGTTGCAGGTGCGTATAGCCCAGGGTGGGCTCGGCGCGCCACTCGCGCGCGAACGCCGCGAGCGCGCGCAGGATGCGCACCACCTGTCCGCGCAGCAGCACCAGGCCGCGGCGCATCATGATGAGGTCCGCGTTGTCGGTCACGAAGGCACTCGTCGCGCCGAGATGGATGAACTTGTGTGCAGCCGGGGCCACGTCGCCGAAGGCGTGCACGTGCGCCATCACGTCGTGACGAAAACGACGCTCGTACGTGGCCACGAGCTCGAAGTCGATGTCATCGAGGTGGGCGCGCATCTGCGTGATCGCCTCATCGGGAATCGGCACGCCCAGACGCTGTTCCGCCTCGGCAAGCGCCAGCCAGAGCCGACGCCAGAGCCCGTGCCGCATCCCGGGCGACCAGAGCTCGAGCATCGCGCGCGAGGCATATCGCTCGGCCAGAGGTGAGGAGTAGCGATCGTGCGCCGTCATCGCATCACGAGATCGGTGTACCAGACTTGCCCACCGCGCTCGGGCGAGATGCGCAGCGGGCCACGTCCCGCATAATAATCGAGCGCGCGCCGCATCTCGGCGCCGGCCCGTGGCGGGCGGTCGTCGCACAGGCTCGCGTTGACGCACCGGATCTGGCGTTGCCATGGTGAGCATCGGCGCGGCGCGCAGCGAGTGGCGCCACGAACGACGGCGCGAACGGCGAGCCGCATCAGGCGACTGGCCAGACGCGGCGGAGCCGGCCGACATCGCCGAGAAACTGGTCGACCCCGCGGTCCGTCAGCGGGTGGACGAGGAGAGAGCGACAGAGCGGTTCGGAGATGGCGACGGCGTCAGCACCCGCTACGGCGCAGGCGCCGAACTGATGGGGCGAGGCCGCGTTGATCGCGATCACGTCGCACTCGGCATCAGAGCTGTCGAACGCGGCGCGGATGTCACGGACGACACCCACTCCGTCGTGGCCGGTCGCGTCGAGCTGATCGAGCGCCGTCACCACACTCGACGCGCCTGCGCGCACCGCGACGAGCGCCTGGGCGGTGTTGAAGACGTGGGTCGTCGCGACGCGCACGCCGTCGGCGTGCAGCCGACGCATCGCCCCGAGCGTCTCTTCCACCAGCGGCACCTGGACGACGATCTGGTCGGACAGCTTGGCCAGCTCGCGACCGTCGCGATATGCGCCGGCGGCGTCCACCGATTGCACCGTGGCGAAGACATGTCCGTGCACCAACCGGCAGAGCTCCTGCAGCTGGGCGCGCGCGTCGCCCCGCGCTTCGCCGGCAAGCAGCGCCGGCGTGGTAAAGACCCCATCCAGCATGCCATGCGCGACGCCCCACGAGACCTCGCCGGCACGAGCGGTGGCGAGAAAGATCTTCATCGCTCGACGAGGTAGAGGTCGGCGGGATAGCGCACCCGCTCGAGGAAGAGCGCGTGGGCCGGCGCCGGCGGTGACGCCCGGGAATTGTCCCGGGCCACCAGCAACGCGTCGACCTCCGACGCAGGGCGCCGCCCGCTGGCGACATCCACCATCGTGCCCACGAGGAAGCGCACCATGCGATGCAGGAATCGATTGGCCTCGATCTCGAACACCAGCCCTCCCTCACGATCAGTCCAAGCCGAGTGCTGCACCAGGCAGCGATGATCATCGTCCGGCGGCGCCGTGCCCCGGACCGCGAAACCGTAGAACTGGTGCTCACCGCGCACTCGCTGCGCGACGTCGTCGAGCGCGTCCCGATCGAGGACGGGCCCCACCGCCCACTCGGTCC
>JBBQYZ010000482.1:0-3652 GCA_038208205.1 Gemmatimonadales bacterium
TACTCCGAGGCGGGCAACTATTACGCGGCCGGCGCCCGTGAGGCCATGTCCAACTTCCGTGATGCGATGGATCGGGCGGGCAACGCCTTCCGGGACGCCTTCCGCGGGCAGGCCTAGCACCCGGGAGCGCAAAGCTGGCGCTCTGGTGTCGCGCCAAGAAAAGTCATAGGTTTGCGCCGATCCGCGCCACGTCTTCCGATGTGGGGTCAGGCGATGAACGTACTCCAGCAACGCTTAGCGACGGCGCTCGGCGACCGATACCTGGTCGAGCGTGAGCTCGGTCGCGGGGGTATGGCGACGGTTTACCTCGTCCACGACGTCGCGACGGAAACGCATGTCGCGATCAAGCTGCTCGATCCGGAGCTCGCGGCCGCGGTTGGCGGGGAGCGGTTCCGGCGCGAGATCGAGATCGCGACCCGGCTGACGCATCCCCACATTCTGCCGGTCCTCGGCTCGGGTGAGGCCGCCGGCTCGCTCTATTGCGTGATGCCCTTCGTACGGGGCGAGTCCCTCCGCGCTCGGCTCGAGCGCGACGGACCGCTGCCGATCGAGGTTGCGGTGCAGCTGACCTGCGAGGTCGCCGAGGCGCTCGACTACGCCCATCAGCGGGGCGTCGTCCACCGCGACATCAAGCCCGAGAACATCCTGCTCGAGAACGGGCATGCGCTCGTCGCCGACTTCGGCATCGCGCGCGCGGTGGGCGCGTCGGATCAGGCGCGGCTGACGCAGACCGGCGTCACCCTCGGCACGCCGCTCTACATGAGCCCCGAGCAGTCATTCGCCGACAAGGGAGTGGACGGCCGGAGCGACATCTACTCCCTCGGCTGCGTCCTGTACGAACTGCTCGCCGGTCAGCCGCCGTTCACCGGCGCCAACGCGCAGGCGATCATGGCTCGCCACTTCATGGAGGAGATGCCCTCGCTCAGCGTCGTCCGATCCACCGTACCCGACCACGTGGAAGACGCCGTCATCTGCGCGCTGGCCAAGACCCCCGCCGACCGGTTCCAGACGGGCTGCGAATTCGCCGCGGCACTCCGGGCGCCGGGACCGCGGACCGGCACGCGCCGAATAGCGCGGCCGGGACGGCCCGACCGCCGACAGCAGCTTATTCGGCGCTTCGCCTACTCGTTTGCCGCCCTGGTTCCGACCACACTCGCGATGATCGCGGCGTGGACCTACCTCCGTCCCAGGACCCTGACGGCCAACGAGGCCGTCGCGGCGCGACGCGTTGCCGTGATGTACTTCGACGACTTCGGCCAGGACGGCAAGCTGGCGCCGCTGGCCGATGGGCTGACCGAGTCACTGATCGACGCGCTGGCGCAGGTCAGTCAGCTCGACGTGGTCTCACGCTACGCCGTCGCGCCGCTCCGTGCCGCCACGCCGGACAGCGTTGGCCGCGCACTGCGAGTCGGTACGATCGTGCGCGGCCGGGTAGAGCCCGCGCGCGGCGACAGCGTTCTGGTCTCGGTGAGCCTCGTGAACGCGTCCACAGGCGAGACGATCGGGCGCACCGCGTCGATCAAGCAGGCGGCGTCGAACGCGCTCGCGCTGCGCGATTCACTGTCGCAGCGGGTCGCGGAACAGCTGCGTGGGTACATTGGCGAAGAGGTGCATCTCCGGGAGACGCGCGCCGGAACCACCAACGTCGCCGCCTGGACCTCGGTGCAGCGCGCCGAGCGACTCCGTCGGCACGCCGATTCGCTGTGGCGGGCGAGCGACACCACTGCCTCACACCGGTCGCTGGCGCAGGCCGATTCCCTTCTGGCCGCCGCCGTGCGGCTTGACGCGCAGTGGAGCGAGCCGGCGACGATTCGCGGGCAGATCGCGCAGCGTCGCGCACAGATGGCGATCCGCGAGCCGCTCGTCGCGGGGCAGTGGATCGAGGCGGGTCTGGGGCACGCAGCCCGGGCGCTGGCGCTGAACCGCCGCGACGCCGCGGCGCTCGAGCTTCGCGGCGCGTTGCATTACGCGCGGCTCATTGCCGGGCTCGCGCCCGACCCGCTCGAAGCCAAGGAGATCGTGCGCACGGCCGAACAGGACCTGCGCACCGCGCTGCGGATCGATCCCCATCGCGCGAGCGCGTGGGTGGTGCTCAGCCAGGTGGACTACCGCAAGCTCGACATTCCGGGCGCCAATCTCGCGGCGCGCCGCGCCTACGAGGAGGACGCGTATCTCACCGCGGCTCCTGACGTGGTCTGGCGGTTGTTCGTGACCTCGTACGACATGGAAGACGCCCTGAACGCGTCGCACTGGTGCGACGTGGGAGTCGAGCGGTTCGCCACCGACGTTCGGTTCTACCGCTGTCAGCTGGCGCTCATGACGATGCGGGAGAGCGGGAAGCCGGACGTGCGACGGGCATGGCGGCTGCTCGGGGAGCTCGAGCGTCGCACACCGAAGGCGCAGTGGCCCTACGAGGGACGCTGGCAGCGCATGATCGTCGCCGGTGCGCTCGCCCGCGCCGGACTTGCCGATAGCGCGCGGCACGTGCTCGTGAGCGCGCGCGCGGGACGCGACGTCGATCCACGTGGTGAGCTGGTTGGCTACGAGGCATTCATCCGGACGCTGATCGGTGACAACGAAGAAGCCATCCAGTTGCTCCAGCAGTACCTCACGGCCAACCCTGAGCATCGCGAGGGGTTCGTCAAGTTGAATTCGTGGTGGTGGCGCGGGCTCAGAGAGGATCCACGGTTCCGCGAGCTGATGGGGACAGCGTGAGGGGGGCAGTCGCGAGCCGACCGGCTGACGGTCACGCCCGCTCCGGATGGCGACGATGTCGGTGACTCGACCGCCAGGCGCCCGCTCGACGGCCGCCACTCTCTCGTCGTCGCTCTGCTCGTCCTCCTCCCCCCCCACGGGCAATTCCATGCAACCCTCACGCTGGACATACTCGCTACTCGCCGGATCGCTCTTCGCCGGCGCGTGCACGGACTCGGGCCCCACCCGACAGCTCGCGCCCACCGGCCCGTCCGCGAGCGCGGCCGTGTGCTTCGACCTCGAGGCGGACGCCGTGCAGGTGGTCATCGCCTCGTTGTTCCGCCCGGAGGGCGGGTTCGACGCGGCAAGCGCGCAGTTTCTCAACGTCCGTCGCGCCGATTGTCGATCGAACGCACTCGATGCACAGTCGAAGGCGTACGCACTCGCGGAGTTCGCGATCACGCGTTACAGGAACGGGCAGCTGCTCGACCCCAATGGAGGCAGCGCTCCCACCACCGCCGCGGCGCTCTACGACCTGATCAGCAAGCTGTACGCGTACGTCGGGCTGCCGGCAATCCCGAACATCTCTCAGGCCGAATTCGAGCGCGCCGCATGGGACGGGGCGGTGGCGTTCGCGCAGCCGGGCGTGCCGTTCACGATCAAGGCGGTCTCCGGCAACTTCGCGAGCACCACCGACGCGGCGTTCTTCACCAAGCCGGCGATCGTGGTGCTCACGCGCGTACCGGGTCCCGATCCCTTCCAGACCACCTACACCGAGTATCCGCCGCGTTACCACGTGTCGGTCAGCCCGCAGGACGCACAGGCCAACTACGGCGTCGCCACCACGGCAAACAGCCCCAAGGCATACACGGCACTGTGCGTCGGCGGCGCTCCCCAGTATGTCAACGAGCCGACGCCGACGGAGCGGGCCAATCTCCAGATCCTTCGCATGCCGTCG
>JBBQYZ010000483.1:0-3651 GCA_038208205.1 Gemmatimonadales bacterium
CGCCCCGTTCGCATGTCCCGCCGGCGCACCCGGCCACGAGCGCCCGATTAGCGTCGTGCCGAGGCTGATGCCGCAGCCTTGGGGACGTCCTTGGCAGGCTCTTTTGCCGCGCCCACCTCGGACTCGGCGAAGCTGGTGTCCAATCCGCGCGACTTGAGCGAGTTCACGTACATCACCTTGTCGACCGCCTTGCCGAAGCCTTCCGCCGGCTCGATCAGATTCCCATCCACCAGCTCCATCAGCGCGTCGTTGAGCGTCACCATGCCGAGCCGCTTGGAGGTCTGCATCACGGTGGGGATCTGAAAAGTCTTCCCCTCGCGGATCAGGTTCGTCACGGCCGGGATCGAGAGGAGCACCTCGCGCGCCGCGACGCGTCCGCCACCGATCTTCTTGCAGAGCGTCTGCGAGATGACGCCCTTGAGCGACTCGGCGAGCATGACGCGGATCTGCGCCTGCCGGTCGGCCGGGAACTGATCGATGATCCGATCGATCGTTCCGGCTGCGGTGGTGGTGTGCAGGGTGCCGAAAACCAGGTGGCCCGTCTCGGCGGTCTCGATGGCGATGGCGACCGTCTCCAGGTCACGCAGCTCGCCGACCAGGATGATGTCCGGGTCCTCGCGCAGCGCCGCGCGGAGCGCGCTCTTGAACGATCCGGTGTGCACCCCGACCTGGCGTTGGGTGATGACGCACTTCTTGTTCGGGTGCACGAACTCGATGGGGTCTTCGATCGTGAGCACGTGGTCGCTGCGCGAGCGGTTCACCAGGTCGATGAGCGAGCAGAGCGTCGTCGACTTGCCCGATCCCGTGGGGCCGGTGACCAGCACGAGCCCTTTGTTGAGCTGACAGAGCTTCTGGACCTCGGGTGTAATGCCCATCTGCTCGACCGTCACGACGGTCGCGGGAATCTGCCGGAAGACGGCCGCGGGTCCCTTCCGGTCCTTCAGCGCGTTGGCACGAAAGCGGGCGACGCCCTCGATCTCGTAGGCGTAATCGGTGTCGTTGGTCTCGGCGTACTCGCGTCGATTGCGCTCGGGCATGACCGAGCGGATCATCGCGTCGAGCGTCGACGGCTCGAGCGTCGCACCCTCGAGTCGGGTCATCTCTCCGTGGAGTCGCACGATCGGCGGCTCGCCGCATCGCAGATGGAGATCGGAGGCCCCACGACTGACCATCGTCCTCAGCAGCCCATCGAGTGTCGCGCGCGCGGCGTCGCTACCGTGGAAGCCGACGAACGCTTCGCTGTCGAGCGGTGGCGAGGCGGCGTCGTCCGGTGGAGTTGGCACGTCCCGCACTGCAGCGACGGGCGAACCGATGGCGGGCGCAGCCGACCTGGCCGCAGCGGCCGGCGTTGCCATGGGAGCAGTGGCGGCCGGCGTCGCCGTGGGAGCAGTGGCGGCCGACGCGGCAGGGACGATCGGCTGCGGTATCGCAATCGTGCTCGTGGCAGCAGCGTCGGCATCAGCCACTGGATAGGTGGCGATCTCCGGTCGCACGTGTCCACTCAGCCGCTGGCGCTCGCGTCGCTCGTCGAGCGTGACACGGCCCTTCCAGAGCGTGCCGTCGCGAGCCGCCTCGACGCAGAAGGCTCCGTCTTCCGACACGTAGTCGAACGTGGTGCTCCGCCCCGCATCGAGCGCCGAGGCGGCGTCCGCCGGCGCGATCTCTCGCAAAAGGGCAACGACCTGCGCGCCGGTCAGGGGAGTCTTCGTGACTGGGCGCGACGCGCCGGCGATCTCCAGCTCGGCGAGCTGGCTTTCGTGGAGCCGGAGCGCATTGGCGCGCTGGCTCACCATGACGGATAGGAGGCGGTCGAGCTGGGGCATGCGTCTCAGGAGACCGGTCGGACGTACGCGATATGATGGCGGTTCACGAGCCGCAGCTGCTCGGCGGTGAACAGGGAGTGGAACGACTGCAAGCCGTCGTTGAGCACGTCGATGAGGCGCGTGCGGTCGGCACGTGCCTCGGGAAAGATGGAACCGGTGTGCGAGCTGCCATCGATGAGGCTGATCTCGACTCGCATTCCCACGACGCCCCGATCGATCGCGTCGTCACGTTCCGGGAGCGCCGTACCCACGATGGCGATCTGGGTCTTCTGGACGAGATAGGCCTCGCCGGTCGGGAGAACGAGGGGCAGGAAGGGCGCGGCGTCGTTCAGCAGGTCCAGCGGCTCCTCGTGACCGTGGCGAAAGCGCGCGAACGCCTGCACGAACACGTCACCGTCGAGCCGGCAGCCGTTGGCGAGGGTCACTTCGACACGCCGCCTGACCTTCTCGATGCGGTAGTCACTCATGAAGGTGGAGTGTCGGCACGCGCGCGCAGAAGATCAAGCTGTTACAAACGGGTGGCTCGCCCGTCAGCGGCGGGATAGCTTCGAGTATGCTCGGACGCGTGCTCGCCATTCTCGGACTGCTCGCCCTCAACGGCTTCTTCGTGGCCGCGGAGTTCTCGATCGTGCGGTCGCGTCGCTCCCGGCTCGAAGCCATGGCGCGCGGCGGCGACGCCAAGGCGCGCCTGGTGCTGCGGGCGACGGCGAACCTCGCGCACCTGCTGTCGGCGGGGCAGTTCGGGATCACCCTCGCCAGTATCGGCATCGGCGCGTTGGCGGAAGAGGCGCTCTCGCACCTGTTCGCCGACGCGTTCGCCTCGATGCCCCTGCTGCTTCGACTTGGCGCCGGCGCGGGCTTCGGTACGTTCTGCGCGCTGGCCGTGGTGACGTACGGTCACGTCGTGTTCGGTGAGCTCGCCCCGCGGAGTGCGGCCCTCAACCACCCCGAGGAGGTCGCTCGCTGGCTCGTGCCGCCGTTGCTCGCGTTCGCGTGGATCGCGCGGCCGATCACCTGGCTCCTGAACCACTCGGCCGAGCTGGTGCTCAAGCTGTTCGGCCAGCAGCCCGTGAACACGGAGGAGAACGTCCACTCGGCCGACGAGCTCCGTATCCTGGTGGAGCAGAGTCAGGAGGTGGGTGCCCTTCAGCGACAGGACGCAGCGCTCATCGAGGGCGTCTTCGAGTTCTCGGAGAAGAATGCGCGCGAGGTGATGACTCCTCGCACGGCGATCGACGCGCTCGACATCGACGCCACGCTCGACGAGGCCGTCACGCTGATCATCGATGCGCAGCACTCGCGTTTTCCGGTATACGACGAGTCCATCGACAACATCGTGGGGCTCGTGCTCGCGAAGGACCTGATCCCGGTGTTGCGGGTGCGGCCAATCACGTTCACGGTCAGATCGATCATGCGACCGGTGCACGTCGTACCGGGATCGCGCGAGGTGGAAGAGGTGCTCGCCGACTTCAAGCGGCTCAAGGAGCACATGGCGGTGGTGCTCGACGAGTATGGCGGTACGGCCGGCATCGTCACCATGGAGGACCTGCTGGAAGAAATCGTGGGCGAGATCCTGGACGAGTACGACGAGACCGAGCCACTCGAGGCGGCGCAGCCCGGCGCAGATGTACACCTGCCGGGTGCCACCAACATCGCCGAGCTGAACGAGCGGTACGGTCTCGACGTGCCCGACGACGAATACTCGACGATCGGGGGCTACGTCTTCGGCGCCCTGGGCCGGCTGCCGGTGGTGGGAGACCGGATCTCGGCGAGCCACGCGGTGTTCACGGTGCGGGCGATGGACGGCCGCCGCATCGAAACGGTCGAC
>JBBQYZ010000484.1:0-3649 GCA_038208205.1 Gemmatimonadales bacterium
ACGGGCGACACGGGCGACACGGGCGAGGACGGCGACGCCGGCGAGGACGGCGTCGCGGGCGTCTCCGCACTCGGTGTGGTCGGCGCCTCGGGCGTGACCGGCGCCGCTCCCTCACCAGCGATCGACGGCGCGATGCTCTGCACATCGGCGCTCCGCTGAACCGCCCACGCAATGCCGGCCCCGCTCAGCAGCATCCCGCCGAACGTCAGCGGCGTGCTCCACCCATTCCCGTCCACCACTCGCGTGGCCACGTCTTCAGCCGTGACCCTCCCGCCCTCGACGCGCACGAGATGAGTGACGACCTGCTCCTCGTAGATCGTGATCCCGCGACCGCCGAATGTCGAGGGCGCGGGAGCCGGCTTCGGCACGTCCTTGGGCCGGTTCGCGATGTGTCGCTGGCTCGCCACGCGCTTGGCCGGCGCCGGCATGCGTTTGCGACTCGTCGCCGAGTCGCGCTGCGTCTGCGCGTCGGCGGTCGCCGTCGCGCCGAGCATGCACGCCAATGCCGCGACCAGCACGAGTGTCCGCGCGGCGGCGCGCCGCACCGGTGGCCGCGTCGAGTGGATGGGCGAAGCGATCGTGTGTCGTGGCATGGTCATCCTCCTACCGCAATGCGTTGACGAGCTGGCGCATCGACGTGCGCCGACGTCCAGCGCGGGAAGTCGAGCGCGGGTGTGGCGGCACGGGCGCCGCTCGTGCCTCGTGCGCCGAGCCACGTCTCGAACCGCGGCCACAGCGTGCTGGCCGGCTTCTCCACGAGGTTGTACGACACCAGTCCCACCGCCACCGCCGTCAGCACGCCGAGCGCGGAGATCGACGCGCCGGGCTGCAGGAACAGCTGCTGCCAGAGGTACAAGGAGAACGACACCGTGCCCACCGACACCAGCGGCCGCGAGTTGAGCACTCGGCCCAGCGCGCCATGCGGATATCGGATGCATCGCTCGACGAACAGCCCGATGGCAATCATCACGAGTGGATGCAGCAGCAAGCCGGGGCGAACGCCGATCAGATCGCCCAGCAGCCCGATCGCGAACATCAGCGGGATCGCGATCCGTGACGTCACCAGCCTGTTGAACCAGTCGTATCGAGCGAGCTGCTCGCGATGCAGCGCCAGCAGGCAGCCGACCGCGATCGCGTCGAACGCGAACCCGTTGGAGTACGGACGCGCGGCGTAGGCAGCGGGCCACAGCGTCGTCCAGATCACGTGCACGACCGGCGGCAGCACGACCGCTGCGATCGCCAACCGCGTCGCGCCTCGTCTCCCCGCCCACACGAGCACCAGTGGCCAGATCAGATAGAACTGCTCCTGACTCGCCATCGACCAGAGGTGTCCGAGCGTCCAGGATGCGTCGCGGCCCGCGTAGTTCATGGTGAAGGTCAGCGCGTGGGCGAACGACCCTGGAGTCACCGGCACTACTCCCTGCCACGCCAGCAGGCCCACCATCGCCACGAACGCGAAGTAGGCCGGGAAGATCCGGAACGACCGCCGCAGGAAGAACCGTCGCGCGTCGATCGTCCCCGTCCGGTCGATCTCACGGAGCAGGATGCTCGTGATGAGGAAACCGGACACGATGAAGAAGGTCGTGACGCCGAGTCCCAGGAGACCCAGATGAGGACTCTGTAGCACCGCCTTCACGGACGGCGAGTACAATCCCGCGTGCCCGGCGTGATTCACGAACACGATCGCGATGGCGAGCGCGCGGATCCCGTCGAGCGACGCGAATCGCGTCGGTGTCGTGGGGGTCGGCGTGTAGGGAGCAAAGGCGGCCCGGCGGCGTGGCAGGGGCCTGACGAGCGCGTGCATCGTAGCGGTGGTTCGCATCGGGCCTCGTGCACCGGGAATCCCGGGGCCGGAGTGGACGTGCGCCGACGAGCAGATGCGCCACCCTCAGGCAATGCCGAGGCCGCTTGTACTCTACGTCACCTCATTGGACTCGCTGACCGAATGCGACCCCCGGTTTCCAGCCATTCAGTCGCCCTGACCGCCGTCCACCGGACATCGTGACGCGCTCCGGATTCGTCGTCGTCGGGCAGATCGCCATGGTTCGGGGCGTTCTGCGGTAGCTTTGCGTCTCCGCTCGATCCGCGATGCCACTACGGTCGGAGCTCGACTCGCGAGCCGCCCCTAGACGGGCGTCTTGACGCGACTAATCGACTCCGGCGTCCCAAGCTCCGCCACCCGCTCGCCGCGCCGCGTGGGCAACGAGTCGGACAGCAGCCCCACCATGAACCGCTGCGACTCCGAGATCCGCTCCACCTCGATCGCCACGGTGTCGAGCGCCATCTCGAGCCGCTGCATGTGGGCGTCGTCCTGTGATCCGCGGACCAGCGGCCGCTGCCGCGAGCCCAGGCGCCACAGGATCCGGCCGCCGAGTCCGACCGTCACGAAGCCGGCCGTGGACGCGACGATCACCATCATGACCTGCGCGAACTGCAGAATATCTCCTTCCATAGTGAGCCTCTCGGGTTGATCCGACCTACGGATGGTCGCGGCGGTTGGTTGCGGCCCCCCCGGTCACGGCGTCGCCATCGGCCCGACTTCGGACTGCCCCTGCCCACCGGCCGCGTGCTGGGCCGCATGGGAGGGATGGTCCGGCGGTGGCAGCCACCTGGCGCGCTGGCTAGATCTCCCTGCGTGAAGCGCAACGGGAATCCAGCGTCGCCGGGAGTTCGCATCCAGCTCGCCACACTGGACGACGTCGACGCCATCCGCGAGCTCATCCCGCGATCCGTGCGCGCGTTGAGTCCGGGGTACTACGAGCAGGCGCAGATCGAGAGCGCCATCCGCCACGTCTTCGGTCCCGACACGCAGCTCGTCGCCGACCGCACCTACTTCGTGGCTCGCGAAGCGCACGCGCTTGTCGGCTGCGGAGGATGGAGCCGGCGCCGCACCCTCTACGGCGGCGACCAGACCAAGTCGGGCCACGACCCGCTGCTCGATCCGCGCAGCGAACCGGCGCGCATCCGCGCCTTCTTCGTGGATCCCGCCTGGGCGCGGAACGGTGTCGGTACGGCCCTCATGCGCGCCTGCCTCGCCGCCGCGCGCGATGCCGGCTTCACGCACCTCGAGCTGATGGCCACCCTGCCCGGCGTACCGCTTTACCGACGGTTCGGGTTCACCGCCGTGCAAGAGGTGAATCCCACCCTGCCCGACGGCGTCGTGTTCCCCATGGTGCGCATGATCGGCCCCTGATCCTCAGACCTACCGACGTGTGACCGGGATCGCTTGACCCGGTTCGGCCAATTCCGTATCAGATAGGCCCATTCTCACACGGTCTTGCCGGTGTCCGCCACCCTCTCTCCCTCGCCCGCGAGAACGTCCCTCCGCCACGGCGTCGTCAGGAACTTCATCGGCGGCGCCTGGGTCGATGGCGACGGCACCCTGATCGACGTCCACGCCCCCGCCACCGGCGAGGTCATCGCCCGCACCCCACTCTCCATGGGCGGCGCGGTGGACGCGGCGGTCGACGCGGCGCGGCAGGCCTTCCCTGCCTGGGCCGCCACCACGATCAAGGACCGCGTTCAGATCCTCTTCCGCTACCGCGCCCTCCTCGCACGCCACATCGACCAGCTCACCGCGCTGATCGTCGAGGAGCACGGAAAGATCGACGCCGAGGCACGGGCCGAGATCCTCAAGGCGATCGAGCTG
>JBBQYZ010000485.1:0-3640 GCA_038208205.1 Gemmatimonadales bacterium
CCTGCGCATCGTCTGCCGCGAGCGCGCCGATCGCGATGTCATCGGCGCTCGTGTGGCCGAGAGTCGAGCCGAGTGACACCAGCGTGCGCAGGAACGGGCTCGTCTCGCGCTCGTCGCTGCGATAGGTGCCAATGAGCAAGAAGGGCGGCGGATCGGGCGGCTGAACGAGCTGCGCGAGCGCGACCGCGCTGTCGACGTCACCCCAGTGGAGGTCGTCGACGAAGATGACGAGGGGCCGACGTTTCCCGAGGCGCGTGAGCAGCGCCCGAAGCGCACCGAGCGCTCGACGCCTCCGCTCGATGGCGTCGGGGAGCTGCGCGACGTTGGCGGTCGCCTGATCGATCTCCGGCACACGCCGGAGCGTCGGGAAGAGGAGCGCGAGCTCGCCGATGTGAGGCGGCAGCAGCGGGGCGAGCGCCGCGGCCGCGGTGCGATACAAGAGGCGCGCGCCGCCGGCGGCGAGCGGAGCGTTCATCAGGTCTGCCCCGCTCGCGCTGGCCAACGCACGATCCACCACCAGCACGAGCGGGGGCGCCGCGTTCGCGAGCTCGCGCGCTTCACCGATCGTCGACGCCACGCGGGGCGTGTGCCCGAGCGCCGCGAGCGACTGTGCGAGTCCCTCGAGCAGTGCGGCGTCTCTTCCCACCAACATCACAAGCGTCATCGCGTCATGCTCCCGGTTTCTTTCGCTGCCGCACCGCATCGCTGCTTCGCGTCGCACGCGCGGACGCGAATCCTCGCGCGTGGTGTCGTGCATTGCAACCTGACTCGTCAGCGCACGCTGGCGAGCAGCACGGTCTGCACCAGCCACCCCACGATGCCAAGGGCGAAGTATGCCACCAGTGGTGTGATGTCCATCACACCGAAAGTGGGGATGACCGCACGCAACGGTCGGAGCATCCACTCGGTCGCGCCGAAGCTCCACGAGACCCCGCGCCGATACCGGAGCGTGGGAATGAACGAGGCCACGACCCGCACGAGGAGCGCGAAGCGAAGGAATCCCACTACCCAATCGACCGCGAGCGACAACAGGCCGAGGGCGCCGAGCGACGAAGCTTGGGCGAGCGTGCCGGCCGCGCCGAGCAGCGTGTCGAACAGCGCGATCGCCAGCATCGCGCACACGACATAAGCGAGGAGTCCCCACCAGGGAGTGTTCGCCGGTTGTCCACCGACGCGCGAGACCTGCCGCTCGATTGAGGCGAGGCGCGGGTCCACGCGCGCGCGCATGAATCGCGCGACGCCGCCGAACGGATTCAGGCGGCGCGTTCGCACTGCCCAGTCCAGCGCCGCGACCGCCGAGAGAGCGACGCCTCCCACCAGCAGCGCGGTGCGAAGCGCCTGAGAGAGCACCGCGAGCGCGGCGAGCGAGTCTGGCATGCGACAAAGGTGAGGGCCCACTCGCCCCGCTACAAGCCCGCGACGAGGGCGCGCTAGATTGCCACGTCCCCATCCCAGGAGCACGTTGATGCCACCCGCGCGCCGCCACTGGCTGGTGAAGTCCGAGCCCCAGGTCCTCTCGTTCGACGACCTGATGGCGAGCCCGCGCCGCACGACCTGTTGGGACGGCGTGCGGAGCTATCAGGCGCGCAACTTCATGCGCGACGACATGCACCGCGGGGATCCCGTCTTCTTCTACCACTCCAACGCCGAGCCCACCGCCATCGTCGGGGTCGCGGAGGTGGCGCGCGAGGGTTACGCCGATCACACGGCGCTGGATCCGACGGACCCGAATCACGACCCGATGTGCCGGGCCGTCGCCCCGATCTGGTTCATGGTGGACTTTCGCGGGGTGGCACCGATGAAGCGACCGCTCTCCCTCGCGGATCTCCGCGGCGTGCGCGGACTGGAGGGCATGACGCTGCTGCAGAAGGGAAGTCGGCTCAGCGTGCAGCCCGTGACGCCCGCGGAGTGGGCGATCGTCTATGCGCTTGGGATGGGCCGGTCGCGCTGAGGCTCAGTGGCGGCGCATCAGCAGCCACGCTCC
The DNA here is from genome assembly GCA_038208205.1 of Gemmatimonadales bacterium. Classification (GTDB taxonomy): domain Bacteria; phylum Gemmatimonadota; class Gemmatimonadetes; order Gemmatimonadales; family Gemmatimonadaceae; genus AG11. The sequence continues at coordinate 1,985 of JBBQYZ010000485.1, forward strand.
GCTGCCGATGCCCACCACGGCGACCAGGGCGCGAACGGCCGATTGCGGCACCCGCTGTGCCGCGCGCGCGCCCACGTACCCGCCGATGATCGAGCCCACGGCCATCCCCGCCGCCACGGGCCATTCCACGATTCCGCTGGCCGCGAAGGTCGCCGCGGCGACGACGTTCATGCAGAAGCCGCCCCAGTTCTTGAGGCCGTTCATGCGGTGGATGTTCGTGAACCCCATGAAGCCGAGCGCCGCGAGCGTGAGGATGCCGACCCCCGCACCGAAGTAGCCGCCATATATCCCGACAGCGAACTGTCCGCCGAGCATCGCCGGGGACGGAAGGCGCGACTCGATCGCCGCGCCGTTGGTGGGGAGGGCAGCGGGACCACGCACCCAGCGAAGTAGCGGGCGCTGTGCCAGGAAGAGTGCGGTGGCGCCGAGTACCAGCCAGGGGACGACGCGCTCGAATGTCGCGTTGGACGTGTGCAGAAGGAGAAGCGCACCAGCGCCGCCGCCGAGGAGGCTCGGCACGGCGAGCGCGACGGCCCATCGTCGCGCGCCCGTCAGCTCCCGGCGATACCCGACCATGCTGCTCAGCGCCGCCGGCAGGAGGGCGACCGTGCTCGTCGCGTTGGCGGCGAGGGGGCTCAACCCCGCCGCGACCAGCGACGGAAAGGTGAGCAGCGTTCCTCCGCCGGCGATGGAGTTCATGATCCCGGCGATGAACGCGGCGAGCCCGCCGATCAGAAGCTGCGCGGTCGGGTGGGGCACGATTGCTGGGACCTGGGTTCTGGTGGCGCGTGCACGGCTGAGAAGGATACCGAAGCAAGGTGGTGTGTGGAGCGTGATGGGTGTCAGCGCTCTTGCGTCACCACCCACCACCTCCACCACCACCACCACCACCACCACCACCCACTACCCACCGCCGCCCTTCGCCAATGCCGCGCCGCCCGCCTCGCCGATACATTTCAGGCTCGGCGCGGGCACGAGCTCCGCCGTTGCGCAGCGAATTCCCAGGGAGAACGCGGACATGGGCAAGACCGAGTCGAACGCGGCGGGCGCGCCCGAAGCAGGGGCGCTCGACATCAAGGACACTCGTACCGGAACGGCGTACAGCGTGCCGGTCATGGCGCCGGGCACGGAGGGAGACATCGCTATCCGTGCGATGGACCTCCGGCCGATCAAGGAGCGCGCCGACGAGTTCGGCCTCATGACGTACGACCCGGCGTTCATGAACACCGCGTCGTGCAAGAGCGCGATCACCTTCATCGACGGCGACAAGGGGATCCTGCGCTACCGCGGCTACCCGATCGAGCAGCTCGCCGAGAAGGCGAGCTTTCTCGAGGTGGCGTGGCTGCTCCGCAACGGTGAGCTGCCCTCGCAGCAGGAGTACGACGACTGGACGCACCAGATCACGTACCACACGTACGTCCACGAGAACATCAAGACCTTCCTGCAGGGCTTCCGCTACGACGCGCACCCGATGTCGATGCTGTGCAGCTCGGTGGCCGCGATGTCGTCGTTCTATCCCGAGGCGAAGAACATCTTCGACCCCGAGCAGCGCGACATCTCGATCATCCGCCTGCTGGCGAAGCTCCCGACGCTGGCGGCCTTTGCGTACCGGCACGTGAAAGGCTTGCCGATCATCTACCCCGACAATCAGCTGAA
>JBBQYZ010000486.1:0-3639 GCA_038208205.1 Gemmatimonadales bacterium
CGCTGGCGGTAGACCGGATGTTCGACGCGGTGGTGGTGTTCGGCCTGATGTTCGCCGCCATGCTCGACCCGCGGTTTCCGAGCGGGGTGTCGTTCGGCGGCCGCCCCATCGCGCACTATGCGCTGCTCGGCGTGCTCGTGATCGCGGCTGCACTCGCCGCCATGTACGCCCTCATCTTCTTTCCCTCACGCATCCTCGGCGTGTACGAGCTCGTGGCGCGCCGGATCGCCCCGCGTCTCGAGGCGCGCGGACGTGAAGCGCTGCTCGGGCTGGCGAATGGGCTGAGCGTCCTGCGCATGCCGAGCCGGTTCATCGCGGTGCTCGGCTGGACGCTGGTCCACTGGCTCGTCAACGCGTTCGCCTTCTGGCTCGCCTTCCGGGCGGTGGGAGTGAACGCGCCATTCAGTGCCGCGCTCTTCTTGCAGGGGATCATCGCCGTGGGCGTGTCGGTGCCGCAGGCGCCTGGCTTCTTCGGCGCGTTCGAGGGATTCGCGCGCGTCGGGCTCGCGATCTACGGCGTGTCGGGCGACCAGGCGGCAGCGTGGGCGATCGGCTTCCATGTGCTGTCGTACGTGCCGATCACGCTGATCGGGGCGTACTATTTCCTGCGCGCCGGAATCACGATGGGCGACGTGGGGGGCGCGGGACGCTCCGACGGCTCGGCAAGCGACGTCGTGGCACCACGTGACCGATCGACGGCGTGATCGACGACGCCGCGCGAGAGACGCGCGCCAGGGTCGGAGCCACGGGGGTGCAGGTCGAGGCGCAGGCCAAGATCAATCTCCGCTTGAAGATCCTCGCTCGCGAGGCGAGTGGCTTTCACCAGCTCGAGACGCTGTTCCTTCGTCTCACCCTCGCCGACAGGGTGCGCGTCCGACACACGGACGGCGCGCGCACCCTCGACGTCAGCATCAGTGCCGACGTCGAGCCGGCGGCGCTCGGTCCGACGGAGCGAAACCTCGCCTGGCGCGCTGCGACCGCATACGCCGATGCCGCGGGCTGGCCGCACGGGTTCGCCATCGAGCTCGAGAAGCGCATTCCGGTCGGCGGTGGGTTGGGTGGTGGTAGCGCCGACGCGGCGGCGGTGCTGCGCTGCCTCGATGCTATCGCTCCACGGCCGCTCGGCGGCGCGGCGCTGCGGCAGCTGGCGATCACGTTAGGGGCGGACGTTCCCTTCCTCGCGAGCCAGGCGACCTACGCGCTCGCGTGGGGTCGCGGGGAGCGACTGCTCGCGCTCGCGCCGCCGTCCAGGCGCGACGTCGTCCTGCTCGTGCCGAACTTCGGGGTGAGCACGGCGGAGGCCTACGGCTGGCTCTCGGCGGCCCGCGCGGCGGGTCCGCCAGCAGCCACGGCGAGCGACGTACTCGATCCGTCCGACCTGTCACGCTGGGACAGGATCGTGTCGCTCGCGGTCAACGATTTCGAGCCGGTCGTGTCGGCTCGACATCCGGCGATCGCCGCGCTCGTGCGGGCCCTGAGCACTTCCGGATGCGCGCCGGCGCTCATGAGCGGTTCGGGGTCCGTCGTCGTCGGGATCCGGCCCGAGGGAGCGGGAGCTTCGGCCATTGGGAGCGACGTGCCCTGCCGCACCGTCGTCACGAGCACGGCAACACGAGTTGAGCCGGTGGAACGGCTCGACTAGCTTTCGCGGCCAGAGATCGACCCGCTGCCCCTTCGTCCAATGGCAGGACAGTGGCCTTTGGAGCCACGAATCTTGGTTCGAATCCAAGAGGGGCAATCGGCGATGGGCGCCGGTTTGACCAAGTCGCTGGCCCACATTACTTTACAAGGCTCTGCATGGACGGTCTGGCCGTACCGGCGCACGGGTTCAAGCTGTTGGCGGGCACGGGCAACCGCCCGCTCGCCGAGGAGATCGCGCGGCAGCTCGGGATCGATCTCTGCAAGCTGACCTGCACGCGGTTCGCGGACGGCGAGATCTTCGTGCGGATCGATGAGAACGTCCGCGGCAACGATGTCTTCATCGTGCAGCCGACGAACGCGCCGGCCGAGAACATCATGGAGCTCCTGCTCCTGATCGACGCGGCGCGGCGGGCCAGCTCGGCGCGCATCACCGTGGTGATGCCGTACTACGGCTATTCGCGGCAGGACCGGAAGGATCAGCCGCGGGTGGCGATCGGCGCCAAGCTCATGGCGAACATGATCATGAGCGCCGGTGCCGACCGGGTGTTGGGCATCGACTTTCATCAGCATCAGCTGCAGGGGTTCTTCGACATCCCCGTCGATCATCTCTATGCGATGCCGGTGCTGAGCGGCTACTTCAAGCGCAAGCAGTTGAAGGAGGTCGTCGTCGTGGCGCCCGACGTGGGGGCGGCGAAGATGGCACGCGGGTTCGCGAAGCGGCTCGACGCCTCGCTGGCGATCATCGACAAACGCCGGCCGCGGGCGAACGTGAGCGAGGTGGTGAACGTGGTGGGCGAGGTGGAGGGACGCGACTGCATCCTCTCCGACGACATGATCGACACGGCGGGCACGGTGACGGAAGCCGCGCGCGCCCTGAAGAAGCTGGGTGCCAACGACATCTACGTCTGCGCGACGCACGCGCTCCTGAGCGGGCCGGCGAAGCAGCGAATCATGGACGCACCGATCAAGGAAGTGGTGGTGACGGACACGATCCTGTGCCCGCCCGAGCGGCGGTTCGAGAAGCTGACGGTTCTGTCGGTCGGTGAGCTGCTCAGCAAGGCGATCCGATACACGCACGCGGAGCAGTCGGTCAGTTCGTTGTTTGATTGACGTCGTTCGGTCGGTCGGTGGGTGGATAGGTCAGGGTAGCGTGGCCAGGTGGCAGTCCGGACCTACCGACGAGCCGACCGACCGACGTACGAGTAGTGAGCTATCTGTTCCCGCGACACGCCGGATGTACCGGCACCGGCATGGTAGGGCGGACGCAGCCGCCTGAGAGTAGCGCCGGCGTCGCGGTTCGCTGCAGTCGAAGACGCTTCACGAAGGACATCATGGCATCAGCATCCCTCAGCGCGGATATGCGCTCCGACACGGGCAAGGGCGTCGCGCGCAAGCTGCGCGCGGCCGGCCGCGTTCCCGGCGTCGTCTATGGACACGGCCGCGAGCCGCAGTCGCTCTCCCTCGTCTCGCGCGATCTCGACAAGCTCCTGGCTGGTATCGCCGCCGGCAGCACGGTCGTCGAGCTCTCGCTCGGCGGCGCCACCACCAAGACGCTGATCCGCGAGATCCAGCGGCACCCGTTCAAGAAGCAGATCCTCCATATCGACTTCATGGAGCTTGTGGCTGGCGAGAAGGTGCTCGTCGACATCCCGCTGGTATTCGTCGGCATTCCCGAAGGCGTGCGGCTCAGCGGCGCGCTGCTCGAGCAGATCCTGCACAGCGTCGAGGTCAACGTCGATCCGTCGAGCATCCCGAACCACATCAACGTGGACGTGGAGCACCTCGCGATGGGCCACTCGCTGCACGTCCGCGACCTGGTGCTCCCCGCTGGTGTCGAGGTGATGACCGACGAGGACGCGACGATCTGCGCCGTGATCGCACCGCGTGCCGTGGTCGAGGCGGTCGCCGCCGAGGGCGATGCCGTCACGGTGGGCGAGCCGGAGCTCATCCGCAAGACGAAGGAAGAGGAAGAGGCGGCGAAGTAATTCGCCCACTCCT
>JBBQYZ010000487.1:0-3615 GCA_038208205.1 Gemmatimonadales bacterium
GTAGACATCGCCGTTGCTCGCGACCACGGCGTGGCGCCCGTGCGCGATGCTGTCGGCGAACACGGTCGCGCAGAAGCCGGCGGGGAGGACGAGCTGCGCGGTGCCCGACGGGCAAACGGCGGCGGTGGCGCGGCCGACGCCCGAGTCGGAGGCAGTTCCGCCGGCAGCGGGCGTCTTCTCTCCACCGCTGCACGCGGCGAGCACCATGCTGCCGCTGCTGACGGCGAGACGAACGAGGCGACGATGAGCGCTGACGCGCACGGGTATTCTCCTGGATGGATGACGCCCACGCCGGCGGCAAGTTCTACACCGGCGCACTCACACCGATGGATCGACCGGTGCGGGGTCAGCCACCGGAACTCGCGCCCGCTCGGCGAGGTTCGTCCCATTCACCGGCCACGAGGACTGACATGGCGGCGACACTGTTCGAGCCGTTCACGCTGCGCGGCGTCACGCTGAGGAACCGCATCGGGGTCAGCCCGATGTGCCAGTACTCCAGCGTCGACGGCTTCGCGACCGACTGGCACCTGGTGCACCTCGGCAGCCGCGCCGTCGGCGGGGCGGGCCTCGTCGTGGCCGAGGCGACCGCCGTCACCGCCGCCGGCCGCATCTCCCCGCACGACCTCGGTATCTGGCGCGACGAGCACGTGGAGATGCTGGCGCGCATCACCCGGTTCATTGCCGCGCACGGCGCGGTGGCGGGCGTACAGCTCGCGCACGCGGGACGCAAGGCGAGCAGCGACGCGCCCTGGCGCGGCGGCGGACCACTCGCCGAGTCCGAGGGAGGATGGAGCCCGATCGTCGCGCCGAGCGCGCTCCCGTTCGGGCGTCGCTCCCAGACTCCGGCGTCGCTCGATCTCGCCGGGATCCGCGACGTGATCGCCGCCTTCCGCGACGCCGCGCGGCGCGCGCTCGATGCGGGATTCCGGGTGATCGAGCTGCACGGCGCCCACGGTTATCTGCTCCACGAGTTCCTCTCCCCGCTCAGCAACCAGCGGTCGGACGCCTATGGGGGCAGCTTCGAGAATCGGACGCGCCTGTTCGTCGAGGTCACCGAGGCGGTGCGCTCGGTGTGGCCCGAATCGCTTCCGCTGCTGGCGCGATTCTCCGGCACCGACTGGGCGCCCGGAGGGTGGGACGTGGAACAGTCGGTCGAGCTCGCGCGCCTGCTCGCAGCGCGGGGCGTGGATCTCGTGGACTGCTCATCGGGCGGAGTGATCCCCGGAGTCACCATTCCTGTGGAACCGGGGTATCAGGTGCCGATCGCCGAGCGCGTGCGACGCGAGGCGGGAATCGCCACGGCGGCGGTGGGACTCATCACGCAGCCGGACCAGGCGGAGGCGATCGTGCGCGACGGACAGGCCGACATGGTGTTTCTCGCGCGCGCGCTCCTTCGCGATCCGTACTGGCCGCTGCATGCGGCGCGCGAGCTCGGCGCGTCGGTCACCTGGCCGGTGCAGTACCAGCGCGCGGTCGATTAGCCGCGCGCAGCGACGCCGTGAGAAGAAGAGCGCCGATCAACGGGCACGGCGGTGTCCCGACGAGGACGATCGAGTCCGTGTCTTGCACTGATCAGAACGACCACTCTCAAAAGGAGCATCTCATGAGCCATCACGTTCGTACTGCCCTCTTCGCTGCCGCGCTGTCGCTGTTCGCCGTGTCCGCGCAGGCGCAGGAAGAGCACAAGCCGGGCGGCCTCAACAAGGTCGCGCACGATGTCAGCAAGACGGCAAAGAAGGCCGGCCGCGACACGAAGGCCGAGGTGAAGCGCGACGGCAGCAAGGCGCATCACGTTGCGCAGGATGCTGGCAACGACACCAAGACGGTGCTCAAGAAGACCACCGGCATCAAGGGCTCGCAGAGCCATCAGCCGGGCGGTCTGAACAAGGTGGCGCGCAACGTCAGCCGGACCTCCAAGAAGGCCGCGAGCGACGTGAAGGGCGAGAAGAACCGCGCCAAGAGCGACGTGCACGGCGCGCTGACGGAGACGGGCAAGAGCGTCAAGGACACCACGCTCAAGAAGCCGTAACCGTCGCCGACGAACGACTGCACGAACGACTGCACGAACGATTGCACGAACGATTGCACGAACGATTGCACGATCGGGGGCCGGACGTCGGTGACGTCCGGCCCCTGTTGCACTTCGCCCGAGCGTCGGGCGAAGTGCAATCCATCGAGTGAGATGCAGGCGCTCCGCGTTCGGACGAGATGACGCAGACGGTGGGGACAGGATGTCCCGATGGGACCGGCGACGCCCTGCGCCGCGTCAGATTGACTGCTCAACTGATGTGTGAGATGTGGCACCAACGGTGCTTCGGTGCGGTGCAGCGCGAGAGGTCAGTGCGCGGCGTATTCCACCCACGAGATGCGCCGCGGGCTTGTCGATTGGACCGAGCGCTTCCGACATACTCCCACGGAGCCCGTCCCATGTTCAACGCTTACCGCCGCATCGGCGCGCTGGCCCTCGGCCTCGTGCTCATCGTTGGCTGCACGCAGGAGCAGTCCACGGCTCCCGCCGCACTCACCGCACCAGCGGCCACGTCGCCCGACCTGCTGGGTACTGTCGGCACCGTCGTCGGCACCGTGACCTCCACGCTCAAGCTCACGACGACCACCGGCCTTCAGCGCACGGAGGCGCTGGCGTCGCCCATCACCATTCGGCAGACGATCGGCGCGGCCGGTGGAATCCTCAGCATCCCCGCGGCCGGCGTGACGGTCACCGTGCCGAGGGGGGCGCTCGAGGCGTCGACGGTCATCACGATGACGGCGCGCGCCGGAACGCTCGTGGCCTACGACTTCGAGCCACACGGCATCACCTTCGCGAAGCCGCTGGTGTTCAACCAGTCGCTGAAGGGCACCAACGCCACGCTCCTGTCGGCGCCCTTCCTGCGCCTCGGCTACTACGAGGATCCAAGCCTGCTCGGCCAGACCACCGCGGTGGTGACGGAGCTGATCGGTGGGTTGTTCAACGCGCTGAACTGGACGTTCACCGCGCCGATCCGGCACTTCTCCGGATACGTGGTGAGCTGCGGCCGCGGCGAGGAGTGACGCTCGACCGCGACCGTCCACTCGGTGCACGGCCATGACGGCCCCGGACGGACGCGGCGCGGGCCGCTCATTCCTCAGCGGGAAGGGGCGGCCCACGCCGTTCTCGTACATCGCGGCGATCGGCCGTCCCTTCCGTGCATCGGGAACCGCCGCAGTTCCCGTTCAGCGCGAGTCCGCCGCGCCCGACGAGGCGCTGGCACGAGCGATCGCGCAGGGACAGGCGCTGGAGCGCGAGGGGCAGCGCGACGCGGCGCGGAGGCTGTACGAGCGCGCGCTGCGGGACGGGACCGCGAAGTCGACGTTGCACGCTGCGCAGCTGCTGCGCCTCGTCGCGCGGACCTACATGCTCGATGGCAACTACGCCGCGTCGGCGGATTGCGCGCAGGTCGCGCTCACGGCGTCGGAGGCGGCGGCTGACGAAGGAGGACGCGGCCACGCGATCAACATCCTGGCGATCATCGAGTGGAAGCAGGGCAACCTCGACGAAGCGCAGCGGCTCTACCTGCTGGCGCGCGGGAGTGCGCACCGTGCGGGCGAGGCGCGTCTCGCGGCCATGACCGCCTCGAA
>JBBQYZ010000488.1:0-3609 GCA_038208205.1 Gemmatimonadales bacterium
GGTGGGGCGATGGCCCGGCGGTCCCTCTTCGTCGCGACCGTCGCCGCCCTGATCGCCGCCGTTCCGGGCAGTGTGGGCGCGCAGACCACCGGTCCCCCGACGGTGCTTCCACCGACGGCCTATCTCGCGCCTGGACCGTACGCGGGCGCCGAGCTCAAGTCGTTCACCGCTCGTGACGCGCAACCCCTCTACACCGACGCGCTGAAGCAGGCGTGCACCAACGCGGCAGGGGTCGACGCCGCCGTCGCGCCGGGCCCGCCGTCGAGCAACGGCGTGCTCCTCGGCACCACCGACGGTCGCATCGTGGTGAGCGAGAGCATCCGCGTCTTTCCGGACACGTTGGCCGCGAAGCGGTTCGTCGCCGCGACGAGGTCGTCGCCGGGCTGTGTCGCGTACGGGGCACGCGACTCGTTCAACCGCGTCTTCGTCCAGTACCCCCAGCCGCCGCCGCTGCCCACCTTCGCGCCGACCGTCGTGCGCGACGGCACCACCACGTCGGGGCACTTCGAAGGCACGAGTGCCGCCGCGCCGTTGTCCGGCGTCGCCGCGGTGATCACGTGGGCCAACTACGTGGCGGAGACCGCGATCCGCATCGCGGTGCCGAAGCCCGGAGAGCTCGACGCGCTGTCGGCGAGCGTATTGCGCTCCGCCGCGTACGCTGCGCGCGCCGCGACCGGCGTGGCCACGAATGCCAAGCTCTCACAGCAGGCGGACGCGCTCGTGCCGGTGTTCCTTGCCAGTCCCGGTAGCGTGGCCTACGCGTTCGCGCCCGCCGCCCGTACCGGCGTCCCCGCCAGCCCACCGACCTGCACCCCGCTGGCCGACGCCTACGTCGACTCGGGCGTGAACGCGGCAGCCCGCGGTTTCGCAGGGACGGACGCCGCCACGCGCATCTCCGCCCGGCCCGAGATCATCGTGTACGCGAAGCCGGCCGCCGCCGATCGTCTTCGGAACTTCTACCGTGACCTCGCGACCTGCCTGCCCGACCAGTACAAGAGCGGGCTCCCTTCCGGCTCGACCGTCGCGGTGCAGCGCGTCCCAAAGCGAGGCACCGGTTCGATCCCGAAGCGCCCCGCCGCGCAGACCGTCGCGTACATCTCGACGCTGAAGGGACCCGATGGCGCCCAGCTCGGCAAGGTCGGCATCGGCGTTGTCACCGTGCGCAACCGGGCTGCCACCGTGGTGGCGCAACTCGTATCGCCGGATCCGAACGCAGACATCGCAACCGCGCTGAACGGGCTCCAGCGCGACCTCGGGTCGGCGCTGGCGCAGCAGTAGAGAGAGCCGCGGGCTAATCGCGGAAGTTCGTGAACTGCAACGCGATCTCGAAGTCGTGGTCGCGCATCGCCTGGATGGCCGCCTGGAGGTCGTCGCGCTTCTTGGCGGTGACCCGGAGCTGGTCGCCCTGCACCTGGTGCTGGACACCCTTCAGGCTCAGCCCCTTCAGGAACTTGCCGATCTCACGCGCCTTGTCGGACGAGATGCCCATATTGAGCGTGACGGTCTGGCGAACCGTGCCTTTCGAGGCCTCTTCGACCTTCCCGTACGACAGCGCCTTCAACGAGACCTGCCGGCGGACGAGCTTCTCCTCGAGCACCTGCGTGAGGGCCTTGAGCCGCGACTCGCTCTCGGTGGCCAGGTCGATCGACTTGTCGCCGAGGTCGATCGACGAACCCGTGTTCTTGAAATCGAAGCGCGTGCCGACCTCTCGGCTCGCCTGGTCGACCGCGTTACGGACCTCCTGCATGTCGAGCTCGGAGACCACGTCGAACGAAGGCATGATCACTCCTCATTTTTCGTCGCTCGCTGCGGCGCAGGGTACCTGCGACGCGGGCGCTCGCTCCTGGCGAGCGGATCCGCTCTGCTCCGCCGCCGCATCAGCAGATTATTCGCAGTGAGCGACGAATTCTGCAGGCCTGATACTGTGCTGGCCCCTGGGTCGGTACCCGAGTGGCCAAAGGGGGCAGTCTGTAAAACTGCTGGGAGACCTACGTTGGTTCGAATCCAACCCGGCCCACTTGGCCCGCTCCGGCGGGCCTCTTTTCTTTTCCGCTGTGTTGCATTCGTGCAACGGACTACCGAGTCGCGACGATCTGGTCGATACTGGTACGCATGACGGGAGCCCTGGGGAGGGTCCGCTCCTCGGCAGTGGCGCTGCTCATCGCGGCACCATTGGCCCTCGCCGCCTGCGCCGGGAGCGGATACCACTACGTCAAGAGCTCCGAAGACAAGACGTACTTCAAGGTGCCCGAGAGCTGGAAGCTCTACGACGAGGAGTCGATCCTCGCGGCCCTCAAAGGCGCGCTGTCGAAGGACGAGATCGCCAAGCGCCGCGACACCACGTGGACGTCGGTCTTCGACGCCAGTCCCGATCCGTCGCTCAACCACGTCGCCAGCAAGCGACCCAACTATCCGGTCGGGCGTGCGATCGTCCAGCCGCTCTCGGCGGAAGCGTCCGACGGCGCGTCGCTCCAGTCACTGCGCAACATCTTCTTCGACGTCGACACCGCGCTCGGAAACGGCGCAGCCACGGTGAAGACCTACGAACCGGTCGAGCTCGCCGGTGGCTTCCACGGGTCGCATCTGGTTGTGAACCTCACCGACAAGGCGAACACCGTCACCATCAACCAGATCGCGGTCTTCGATCAGGCCACGTCGAAGGTGTACGCGATCAGCATCTACTGCACGACCGCGTGTTACGACAAGTACGAGTCCAAGATCAACACGGTGATCGACTCATGGACGGTGAGGGACAGCTGAGATGAAAACTGACATTGCACCCACGCAGTTCGTCAGCCGCCCTCGCAATACCGAGCGTCCGACGCGCAAGCCGCTCGCGTGGTGGGATCGAGTCAAGATCCTTGCGGTGCTCGCTCTCATCTTCGGGCTGAGTGTCTGGGGTGCCGTCGGCGACAACCCGATCCTCCCGGTGCGCGAGGCGATCAACGAGACGCTGCGCAACCGTTGGTGGCTGCTCGCCCTGATGGGTCTCGAGGTCCTCCGTCAGATCCACTACGTGATCGCCGAGCACAACGCCGCGTACTACCAGTTCTTCCGGCGCATCTTCGGGCGCTGGAACCATCGCGTCGACGAGGTCAACCCGTGGACGCGCTTCCGGATCGGGCGGCTCGTCAACTATGCGCTGATCCTCGCGGTGCTCACTGCCTTCGTGGCGTGGCGGAGCGAGACGCCCTTCTTCGAGACGCTGGTGAACCTGCCGAGCACGGTCGTCGACTACATGTTCGACCCGATCGGCGAACTGCCGTTCATCTTCACGATCGCGCTCCAGCTCGTGCTGACCGTCGGCGTGTTCGGCGCCCTGTTCTGGTTCATGGGCAAGGGTGGAGTCGAGACCTACTTCCCCGACGACGTGTCCGTGCGCTTCGAGGACGTCTGGGGCCAGGACGCCGTGCTCGAGAAGATGAAGGAGAACCTCGTCTTCGTCGAGGATCCCGAGTCGATCGAGCAGCGCGGGGGCCACGTGCCCGGCGGCGTTCTGCTCTACGGCCCGCCCGGCACCGGTAAAACACTCATGGCCGAAGCGGTCGCAGGCGAGACGGGCAAGCCGTACGTCTTCGTCGAGCCCGGCGCGTTCCTCAACATGTTCTT
>JBBQYZ010000489.1:0-3607 GCA_038208205.1 Gemmatimonadales bacterium
CGGGTCGGGTACGGGTCCTTACGCCGACGTCTTCACCAACTACAACACCTTCAAGGCCGTCTCCCAGGCCTTCGAGGATACCGGCGTGCGCGCCTTCAAGGGGCAGGCGCCCGCTCTCATGCCGTACAAGGACGTGCTCACCGCCGCACTCACGATCCACTCGGTGGAAGCGCGGCATGCCGCCGAGATTCGGCGGCTGCGTGGCAACTTCACCGACATGGAGCCATTCGGCGAGGGCTGGATCACCGGCAACCAGACCGACGTGCCCGGCGCCGCGGCGACGTACGCCGGCGAGGAGAACACCACGCATCTCGGCATCAACGCGGCGACCCTCAGCACGCCGCCGATCGCGGCGAATGAGGTGTCCGAAGCCTTCGACGAGCCGCTGACGCAGGCGCAGGTGCTCGCGATCGTGGACCCGTTCATCGTCTGAGGCGCGCGGTCACCATGAGGGCGGGGGCGGTCTCCGCCCTCACCCTCACATGGAGCATGCGATGACGAAGGTGAAGGTGATCGTGTTCGACTCGAACGAGACCCTGCTCGATCTGGCGGGGCTCGATCGAGCATTCATTCAGGCGTTCGGGGATGCGTCGGCGCGGAAGGCGTGGTTCAAGCAGGTGCTCGAGCTGTTCCTCACCGCGACGGTGATCGAGAAGTACCGGCCGTTCGAGGCGATCGCCGATTCCGCACTCGACATGGTGGCGGCGCAGCGAGGCGACGACGAGATCGCGAAGGTGGATCGCGCCGCGATCCACACTGCCATGCTGACGCTGCCCGTGCACGCCGACGTGGCACCGGCGCTGGCGCGACTGCAGGATGCCGACCTTCGCCTCGCCGTGCTCACCAACTCGTCGGCGAAATCGGCCATGGCGCAGCTCGAGCACGCCGGCGTCGCGCGATATTTCGACGAGATCCTGTCGGCGCATGCCGTGAAGCGCTACAAGCCGGCCCGCGAAGCGTACGAGTACGCGGCGAAGGAGCTGGGCGTCGATCTTAAGGAGATGCGACTCATCGCGGCACACAGCTGGGACATCGCCGGTGCACTCGCCGTCGGCTGCAAGGGCGCGTTCGTGCGACGGCCGGACAAGGCACTGGACCCGCACGGCAGCCAGCCCGACATCGACGAGTCGACCATGACAGCGGTCGCCGAACGGCTGATCCGCGCCGACGGGTAGCCACGCGTAGCGACGGGACGCCGCCGCCGGCCTACCGGGACGGAGTCTGGTGCCGTCGCATGGCCGCGACGTTCTCGCGCACGATGAACGCGAACAGCGCACGCGCCGACTCGCCGGAGATCGTTCGCGCCGGTGGCAGCACCTGTCCGCGCATAGGCTCCGTCAGCTGGCGGCGAACGCGTTGGGTGACGTAGACCGGCGCGTCGTCGGGAATGACCGAGAGGTCGTCCTCGCCATGGACGAGGATGCGTAGGTTCTCCACGCCGTCGACGTGGGCGAAGAACTCACGCAGGATCTCCCCGAACCGCTGACTGGCCACCAGGGCATACACGGGCTGACGGAGCAGGAGAGCGAAGTCACCCGTGGTGAGATCGGGACGCAGGGTGATCACCTGGACGACCAGGTTCCGGGCGATCCCGAGCTCGCGCACCCACACGGCGTGGGCGCTCGTGGTGACGAGGAGATCCGCCCGTCGCACCGCGATCGGCAGGGGCGTCACATCCCGCACCTCCTCGGCGAGCACGGATTCTCCCTCCAGCCCGAAATCGTCGGTTAGCTCGCGGCACAAGCCGTAACCCTCATCCCCCGTCTCGGCGATGACGACCGCGCGGAGGCGGAGCGATTCCGTCGCGCTCCGCAGCAGCTCGTGCAGCTCATCGGGGGGAAGGTCGCGCGCCAGGCTCTGGGTCAGCAGCTCGGTGAGCCACGGCTCCTGGATCGTCGGCCGGCCACGCTCGTCAGGGGGCCGCGCGGCCACGTAGAGGCCACCCCGCGGACGGAGCTCCACCAGCCCCTCGTCGGCCAGCAGCCGCAGGGCCGCCAGCACGAGCCGGTGGTCCGTCCCGAGCTCGCGAGCGAAGTCCCGTGCACTCGGGAGGCGATCCAGTGAGTGCAGGGTTCCCGCGCGCAATCCGCGCAGAATCCGCCCCCGAACAACCTCGGCGATACCGTCGAGCCCGTCAGTCATTCGTAATGGCGTCGGCCCGGTGTGCCAGGAACATCTGTTCAGATTCCGCGCGCAGAGTGACCATTCTAAGCTAGTCTGGGTATAAACATTGGAACAGACGATGCATATCCATCTCGACGAAAGTCCGACAAGAGACTCCACTAGCTCTCGTCCACCGGTTTCGGCTCCGGCCCTCGGCAACTCGGAATGAGGGCTCGGATCGGTGGCCGCTGCGGAGCGGATGCTTGCACCTCTGATGCCCCGCCGGATTTCCACCCTGCTCCGCCGTCGTGGTGTGTGGCTGCAACGGCGCGGCAGGAGCCACTGGTCCCTCGGTTCACTCTGTAATCGGCATTGACTGGAAATGATGCATCCCCTGGGTTCGCCATTCGTGCGGGATCAGCTTGGCGCTCGCGCTCGACGGCTCAACGACAAGCCCGTCGCGCCGGGCGACTTCGTCCTCTACTGGATGCAGTCCACGCGACGCATCGCCGAGAACTGGGCGCTCCGCTACGCGATCGTCGAGGCAGACCGTTTGGGCCGCCCGGTGATCATCCTCAACGAGCTGTCGCCGGCGTGCGGGAGCGAGCGGCTCGATGGCGTGCTCCTGCGCCCGACCGCACGACACTGGCACTTCCTGCTCGAGGGCACGACCGATCTGGCCAGGGACGCGGCCGAACTGGGAATCCCCTACCTGTTCGTCCTCCATCCCAGCGCTGGCCAACTGGCCATCGGAACGGTCGCTGGCCGGGCGTGCACGATCGTCACCGACGATCACGCGGTGGGCGGCTCGGCGCGGCGTGCGGTACAGCTGGCGTCCCTGGCCCGCTGCCCGGTCATCGCCGTCGAGTCGATCTGCGTGGTCCCCGCCAGCCAGTTCCCGCTCGAGGAGTACGCGCCCCGGACTTTCAGGCCCAAGGTCATGGCGGCGGTCGATTATTCACTGGAAGAGGTGGAGAACCGCGCCCCGAAGAATCAGGCTTCGGCGGCGTTGCTGCAGTCGCTGCACTCGGATCTCGCAGGGGCCCCCCTGCCCGCCGAGACATTCACGGCGACCGAACGAGCGGCACTCGTGAGCTCCGCGTCGGTCGACCAGACGGTGCCCGCGGTCGCGGGAGTCGTCGGCGGTCGCCGCGCCGCACTCGCCCAGCTGCGGCAGTTCCTCGAGCACGGCCTCTCGAGCTATGCCGCCCGCTGGACCGGTCCTCTGACTCGTGCCGCGTCGAGTGGACTCTCGCCCTACCTGCGCTGGGGGCAGCTTTCGGCGGCCGAAGTCGCGCGCGAGGTGCGCGCGCACGGGAGCGAGGCCAACGCGTCAGCCTTTCTCGACGGCCTCGTCGTGTCGCGCGAACTCGCATACAACACCTGCCTGCGGGCATCCGCCTGCACCTCCCTCATCTCGTTGCCGGCGTGGGCGCACCGCTCGATGGAACAGTTCGGCAACGTCGCGCGACCGCACACTCCCGACCCTCGTCAGCTCGACGAG
>JBBQYZ010000490.1:0-3604 GCA_038208205.1 Gemmatimonadales bacterium
CAGATGGCGAAGATCAGCATTGGCCAGTCCGTGACCGATCTTCCGCTGCGACAGTGCTACTACTGGGCGGTCGACGACGCCACGCAGAACGCGGTCGTGCTCATCTACGACGACGGGCAGGACCTCGACTTCTGGGCCACGCTACGCGACCCGACGGCGAGCGCCAAGTTCGACGGAGCGGTCCCGAGCGACGTCGATCCGCTTGCGCTTTCCGCCTGGAAAGACTTCTCACCGTCGAAGGCGATGGTCAGCGAGGCGCACCGGCAGCTCGTGTGCATGCACGGAGTCGAGGATCGTACCGACATTCCCGCGCCGTATGCGGCCGCCTATCAAGATTGGGGCGACGATCCCTATGGCGGCGGCGCGAACTTCTGGCACCTACACGTGCGGAGCGACGAAGTCGGCGCCGCCATCATTCAGCCGAAGCCTCCGGTCAAAGCATTCATCTGCGGGGACGCGTACTCGCACGCGCAGGGCTGGGTCGAAGGCGCGCTCGAGACGGCGGACGTCATGCTGCAGAAGGGATTCGGCGTGGATCCGCCGGCCTGGCTCGAGACAAAACTGGGGGCCGCGAAGTCGCGGCGACGATCGCGCTAGTTCGCGATTGTCTTCAGACGCGCCCCAGTGCAGCCGCGCCGCGCTTCATGAGGCGCTCCATGTTCTCCGGCGAGAAGAACCGTGGCACGGAAACCGTCTGCGCGAAGACGCCGAAGTATTCGGTGATATCCTCGGCGCTGTCGCGCAACCCGACGAACATGTCGACGATGGGTTGCGCCGGGGGGTCCAGCTTCGCCATCTCGCGCGTGAAGTCGTAGAGCGCACGCGAGCCGTCGTCGCGCCGCCGTCCGAACGACGCGACCGACTCGTCGAGCGACGCCTTTCCCGAGAGTCCCTCGTCCACGGCGTCGGCCATCGTCTCGGCGTCGCGCAACGCGTTGGTGATGCCGGCTGCCGAGATCGGGTCCATCGTTAAGCCGGAGTCGCCGACGAGCGCCCACCCGGCTCCCGACGGTTGCCGGATGAAACCGCGTGTCGAACCAGCCAGCCACTCCGTCTCGCGGCGCGCCGCGCGCACGCGATCGAAGAGCTCCGGCGTGAGCGCCCTGAGCTCGGCGTGGAAGCTCGTCTCCGGGTCGCGCCGCAGCATGACGAAATCCTCATAGCGACAGCAGATGCCGGCCAGCGTGAGGCCGTCGTTGGTTCGCCATCCGTAGATCATCCGGCCGGGGCGCGCGTAGAACGCGATGTCGTCGACCGGCAGGTCGCTGAAGTACGACCAGAACATGCCCTGTAGCTGTGGGTGCTCGTTCGACGACGGCGCTTGCACGGCCTTCGCCACCGTCGAGTTCGAACCGTCGGCGCCGATCACGATCCGCGCGCGCTCGTCGTGAATTGCTCCGGCCGTGTTTGCGTAGCGGACGCCGACGACCCGGTCGTCGTCGAAGAGGAGCTCCGTCACGGTACAGCCGTCGCGAGCCTCGGCTCCCGCCTCGATGGCCGCGTCGAGCAGCAGACCATCGAGCACGGAGCGGCGCGGGGCATAACACTCGCGCACGTCGCCTGCCGGGGGCGCCGAGCCACGAAGCACGAAGCCGCCGAGGTCGAGATTGAAGGTCGACATCGGCGGGCAATTTGTGGCGGCCAAGCGGTCGAGCAGGCCCCACCGCGCGAGGCACGCCGTGCCGCCATGCCAGACCATGTGGGTGGACATCGGCATGTCGCTCGGAAGCGCAGCGCGGTCGAGCAGAAGCACCGAATGACCACGGCGGGCAAGCAGCAGTGCGGTCGAAGCGCCGGCGCAGCGCGCGCCGACGATGATTGCGTCGTACATGCGGTTTGTTCCTACTCGCGGTTTCAGTAGTACGCCCGAACTGGCGGGCTCAATCTGGCGCGCGTGGTGGAGCAGCAGAAGCCCTGTGCCGCTCCCGATACCGTGCCAGTCCCTCTCGTGCGCGACGCTCCCAGGCGCGCGCTCCTTGCGCCTCTGCGATGCCGATGGCGCGCCGGTACGTGTTCTCCACCTCGTAGGCAGGCGCGAGTCCGTCGGCTGACAGTACTTCGGCTCGTACGCGATGCACTTCGGCTTCGTGCCACCGCTCGCCCCATCGATCGATCTGCGCGCCGGCGAGACCGAGTTGCTCGAGCGCGTCGTCGCGCCGTCCGGTCCGCCCAAGCAGCTCCGCCAAAAGAGTGCGGAAGAACGGTACGACGATCTCGGCGCCGGTCGCCGCGAAGGCGTCGAGTCCCGACTCCATCGCGTTGATGCCGGGCTTCAGCCGGCCACGCTGCGCTTCCGCCCAGCCGCGCATCATCGTGCCAAGCGCGGTGATATACGCGTAGTCGTGGTCGGACGCGATCGCGATCCCCTCGTCGAGTCTCGCCACCAGTGCGTCGAGCTCGCCCTCCAGCAGCAGCGGTATCGTGCCCCAGGTGAGTGTCCACGCCAGCGAGTACGGATGCTCCAAGCCGCGGGCTAGCTTCTCTGCCCGATGTGCCAGCGCCAGCGCGTCTTCGGCGACGCCCTGGATCCAGAGGGCGATCGAACGATGCACCAGCGACACGAGCTCCAAGTCCGTGGAGTAGAGGTTGATCAGCGATCGATGGCGCTCTGGGCGAAAGGCGCCTTCCATTGCCGTGCAGTGCACGACCGCGTCGTCGAACCGGCCGGCGTAGCACGAGACCTGAAGCTCGACCATGTCCGCGATCAGCAGCGCATCAGCGTCGTCATACCGCTCCGCGGCGTGACGAATACGCTGATTCATCATGATTGCCTGGTCGATGCGCCCGCGCACCTGGCTGTGCACAAAGCTTCCCCAGAGGATCCAGATTGCTTCGCCCGCGTCCGATGCCGCATGACTCAACTCGTTCGCCGCGGCGTACGCTTCTTCCACTTCCGGTGCTGCCCATCCTCGGGCCAGCATGTATGCCGTGCCGAGTGAGGCGCGAAGGCGGAGGGTGATGAGGTCGCGCGATGCCGAGCGCGGTATCCGCTCGACCAGCTCGAGTCCCTTCGAGAGGTGCGCGATGGCCTCGCTCGTGGCGGCGACTCGCAGAGCCTTCCGGCTGGCGGCGAGCAGGTATCCGGCGGCGCGTTCCGACGCGCCGGCTTCGGCGAGATGGTGCGCGAGCACCTCGGGCTGCGCGTCGACGATACCCCGGAACTTCTCCTCCAGCGCGGCGGCGATGCGCGCGTGAATCCTGCGACGGCTCGCCTTGAGGAGCGATTCGTAGGAGACGTCCTGAATCAGTGCGTGCCGGAACGTGTACCGTCGCGCCGTTCCGCTGCCACGCGGCTCGACGACACCCGCCGCGGACAGCGCCTCGAGGCGCTTTCGCAGCGCGGCTTCGGGAATCCCCATGACGTGCGCCAAGAGGTCGGCGGCGAAGGTGCGTCCGATTGTGGCGCCGACCTGCGCCAGCTCCTTGTTGACTTCGAGCCGGTCCAGACGGGCGGCGAGCGAGTCACGCAAGGTTGCCGGGATGGACAGGTCCGGCGCCGCGCCGTGCAGCTCGTAGCGATCGCCCTCGTCGCGCAGTTGGCCCGACTCGATTACGGTGCGAGTCAGTTCCTCGACGAACAGTGGCACGCCGTCGGTGCGCGCGA
>JBBQYZ010000491.1:0-3598 GCA_038208205.1 Gemmatimonadales bacterium
GAACACTCACAGGGCCTTGCGCCCTCTGAAGGGCCGGGGGAGACCACCCCGTCAATAGGCCGCCCGTGGACGCTCAGCGATGAGCTCCGAGCGCAGCGGTCCTAATCGCCCGTGCGGCTTGACTACTCCCAAAGTAGGTCACCGCAGAGTACGTATTGCATCGTGTCACGTCGGCTCGCGCCGCGTGATCCAGATCCCACGAACCACCATCCTCTTCCTTCGCTTTCCAATCTTGCCGGCGGATCGCCGTTTAACGGATCCGCCCGCGCTGGACAACTGTCGAGCAAACGAACTTCGCTGGCGATTAGAGCGTAGGGGCCACACCCGTTCCCATCCCGAACACGGTCGTTAAGCCCTACAGCGCCGATGGTACTCCGATCGAGAGATCGCGGGAGAGTAGGCCATCGCCGGCACCTCGTAGAACGGCTCCACGTGCTCCCGCATGTGGGGCCGTTCGTCTGTTCATCGTGGGTCCATCCCATTGCTTCGCGCGTGCCGCTCGAACGGACTACCTCTTGCCTCCCGTCGCCATGATGAGACCATCCACGGGCACCGTGGCCACCGTCGGTGCAGCCGCCGCAGCCGTCTTCTTCAAGCGGGAACGCGATGGACGGCAGGCCGCCGAGCGATTCGGCGCGGCCGCGCTGGAGACCCTGCTGAATGCCATCGACGCCAACGACGAGGACACCGGCGCGCACGTCCGACGCGTCGCGACCTACGCCGACATACTCGCCGATGCTGCGGGACTCGACACGTCCGCGCGGCGCAACATCGAGCGAGTGGCGCTCTTCCACGACGTCGGGAAGATCCACGAAGCGCTGTTCGATATCGTCCACGATGACGAGAAGCTCTCCGCCTCCGACCGGCGTGCGATCGACACCCACCCGACGCGGGGGGCGAAGGTGCTCGCCCCTCTCAAAGGTTTCTATCCCGAGCTGGGCGAGGGAGTCCTGTCGCACCACGAGCGATGGGACGGCACCGGCTATCCGCGTCACCTGAAGGGCCGGCGCATCCCTATCGCCGCGCGCGTGGTGGCGATCGTCGACTCGTTCGACGCGATCACGCATCGTCGCCGCTATCGCCACGGACGCTCGGCCGACTACGCGCGCGACGTGATTCTGCAGGGCCGAGCATCGCAGTTCGACCCGGAACTGGTGGATCTGTTCATCCTCCCTCCGGTGTTCGCTCGCATCGTCGCGGCGGAACGGCGAATTGCGCGGTGGCAGGCGCCCATCGAGCAGCGCGCTCCCGGTCGCGTGGAGGCTCACGTGCCGGACATCACCTTCCGCTGGCGTCCCGCGCAGCGCGCAACGCCCGGGCCGCCTGTGCCGGGTCTGGCGCCGAGAAGAGGGCGCTGATCACCGCCACCCCACACGCGCCGGCGGCGTACAAAGTGGTGGCGTGTATGGGCGTCACCCCGCCAATCGCCACTGCCGGAACACCGCACCGTGCCGACAACGCGACGAACCGCTCGACGCCGATCGCGGTGCCAGCGTCGGCCTTGCTTCCCGTGGCGTAGACCGGGCCGATCCCCACGTAATCGGCTCCCGCCGAGCGCGCGACCTCATCGTCGCTGCCGACGGACGCACCGATGATGAAGCCATCAGGCACGAACCGGCGCAGCGCGAGCGGAGACAGGTCGTCGGCACCGACGTGTACTCCCGCCGCACCGGCCGCGAGCGCCACATCGGCGCGATCGTTTACGAGGAGCGGCACCTGCGGTACCCGCACCATGAGTGCCCGGGCCACTTCCACGAGGAAGCGAGGCGTCTCTTCTTTGAGCCGTAATTGCAGCATCGTCGCGCCGCCGTCCACCGCGGCCGCGGCACGCCCGACGAGACCGTCGATGCCGTCTCGCAGCGAGTCGGTGATTCCCACGACGACGAGCCGCGCCGGATCCAGTCGGCTGCTCCCCATCACCGTCTCCACCATCCCCGATGAGCGACGCGAGCATGGTGCGCGCACTCCGCGGGGAGACGGCGGTGGATCTCGAACTCGGCGCCCTGAGCGACGTCGCCGGCGCGGCGACCGGGGCGCTGCTGCGCACGCTGCTCGAATGCAACGCGCTGACGGTCGACGACGTGATCAGCGCGCTGTTCACCGTGACGCCCGACCTCTACGAGGCTGCCCCCGCTCGCGCGGCGTGCGAGGGCGGGTGGCACGACGTTCCGATGCTGACGGCCGCCGAGGCGCAGAGCGCACATGGCCTGGCACACTGTGTTCGCGTCATGCTGCACGTGCACACGTCGCAGCCGCGTGGCGCGCTTCGGCACGTGTACCTGCACGGCGCGCGCCTGCTGCGGACCGACCTCGTCGAGGAAGGCGGCGGGGGCCACTAGGGAATCCGCCGCTTCAACGCCCCGCCCGTCGCTGGACTCCTACGAGCGGGCGCCGTGCGTGGAGCCGGCGTGCTCGGCGTGCTCAACGGGGCGGATGGGGGGAGCCCGGCGCCCGGCAGCACGCTGGCTGGCGCGCCGCGCAGGGCGTCGCGTCGCACCGAGGCCACGGAGTCCCACTCGCGCCGCGCGCCCTTCACCGCGACGTTGTGCGCGGCGAAGTTCGTCGTGAACTCATGGTGTCCGTCCGGGTGCGCGACGAAGAATCGATAGGGGACGTTCGCTGGGTACAGCGCCGCGACGATTGAGGGCCTGCCTGGCGATGCGATCGGCCCCGGCGGCAGACCCTTGTACTTGTAGGTGTTGTACGGTGAGTCGATCTCGAGGTCTCGGTACAGTACCCGCGCGACGTGACGCCCGAGCGCATACTGCACGGTCGGATCGGCCTGCAGCAGCATCCCTGCCCGTACCCGGTTCATGTAGACCGCGGCAATGACGGGACGCTCCTCCGGGAGTCGCGCCTCCTTCTCCACGATCGCGGCGAGCGCCATGACGTCGTTGCGACTCATCGCGGACTTCTGCAACTGCTCGTCCCAGGCCGGCAGCCAGACCTGTCGAAAGCGCGACACCATCGTGCCCACGGCTTTCCTCGGCGTCGTGCCGTCCGGAAACACGTATGTGTCGGGAAAGAGATAACCTTCGAGAGTGGGCGTGGGAACGTCGAGCGCGTGGAGCAGGGCCGTGTCGCGCACCGCCGCCTGCACGCTGTCGACCGAGGCACCGAGCACGCGAGCCAGCTGCGGCACGATCTGGCTCAGCGACCAGCCCTCGGGGATAGTGATGCCGTGCTCGATCCCCTTGCCGCCGTTCAAGTCAGCCAGCACCTCGCCCCACGAGACGCCGCGCCTGAACAGGTACGTACCGGCGCGGATCGATCGGTCGCGGCGAAGGAGCAGGGCGTACAGGCGGAATGCGGTCGCACTTTGCACCACTCCCGACCGGGCCAGCGAGTCCGCCGCGACCCGCAGCGTTGCCCCGCGTGGCACGACCACGCGCGCCTCACCCGTACCGGATCCGCGGCAAGCGGCGAGCGCGAGCACGGAGACGAAGCCCAGGGTGAGGCGACGCGCCCTATGCGTGGTGAGGCGTGACATCGTGATCGGAGTCCGAATCGGGGTCGATGGCGGGGAGCGCATGCATGCGCAAGGCGTGCTGCAGCAGAGCAGAGGCGGCGAGCGCGTCGACGTCCCCCTTGCGATCGC
>JBBQYZ010000492.1:0-3596 GCA_038208205.1 Gemmatimonadales bacterium
ACGAACCAAGCGTACACCTGGCAAACCGTGCCAAATCGTGACAGCCTCGCCACGGGCGGCGGCACGCCAGCCCTGAAGACCTACGATGCGGCTAACGGGATTACGACCACTGGTTATACGTACGATGCCGACGGCAATCTCGCCGGGCAGCCCGGCCAAACGCTGGAATGGGACAGCTTGGGCCGCCTCAAGGACGTGCGCAACAGCTCGACGAACGCCCTTATCAGCACATACACCTATGACGCGCTCGACCGGCTCCGGACGGTTGCTCGTGGCTCCTCGACCATCCGCTTCCGTTATGTGGGCACCGTGACACAGGTGGCAGAGATCTTCGATGAGGGAACCGGCACGAGCCAGCTCAAGGTTGGCAACTCGTGGTCTGGCGAGCGGCTCGCTGACTGGACCGGGTCGGGCTCCAACCCACGCTACTACGGCACCAACGGTCACCTCGACACCACGTGGACCGCCAACGAATCGGGCCCGGTCACCGCGACCCTACGCTATGACCCATGGGGCAACCTTGCGGCATCCTCCGGCTCGAGCCTGCCGGACTGGCGTTTCCAAGGGTCCTGGCTCGACACGTCGACGGGCCTTTTCTGGGTCGTTGCACGTTGGTATGCGCCTACGCTTGGGTCCTTCGCCAGCGAAGACGACCTGCTGGGCGCGGCCGCCACCCCCAGCACCCGCCACGTCGTCGGCGGTGGCGAAGAGCGCCGACGAGATCACGATGCTCCGCGTGCAGATGTGGCGTAAGGAATGTGAACTGTTCGCGCGCCAGATCCCCACCGATCCCGGCGCGGACAGCTCGACACCGGTGCCGGAGAGGTACGACGAGATCCTCGGCGACGCCGCGCGGTTGCGTGGGCTGGTCGTGTCGCGCCAGCAGGCCGACGGCGCGCTGCCGCCCGAGGCGGCAAGGTGGGGCACGACCTGGGAAGACCACCCTTGGGGCGCGGACAGTGGAGGTCCGATCACTGCGATCAGCCCGGTTGCCGACAGCATCGAGGTCTTCACCCGAGCGCGAGACGGGCGGACGATGACCGCGACGTGGGCGCCGAGCACAGGCTGGCGCGGGGCGCTCGGGATCTCCCACGGTTACGGCCCAGCGGATGGCTGGGTCGAGGCTCTCCTCACCGACGGCGAGGTCCACGCGTTCGTGGTCGGAGCCGACGGCGGCATCCAGCAGTCTGTGCGTCCGCTCGCCGACCGGACCTGGTCGCAGTGGTGGCCGGTCGGCGTGACCAACCTCGGGAACGCACGCTCCAACCCCGGCGCGCCGGTCCACGCCGTGTCGCGCGTCCCCGGCGAGATCGATCTGTTCTACGCGAACACCCTCGGGGTGATCCTCACGACCCACTGGGGGGCGACGACCGGATGGACCGAGTCGAGGCAGATCTCGGGCGGGAAGACCGGCGGAGGCGGCCACGTCAGCGTGGTGTCGAGGAATCCGACTCAACTCGACATCTTCACTGTCGGCCTCGGCGGTGGCGTGTTCACCGCGGGGCTGACCGCGGGCGCGCCGTGGACCGGCTGGACGCGCATCGGGACCGAGGTCGGCACACCCGGCGCGTACGTCAGCGCCGTCAGCCGCAACGTGAACATACTGGACATCTTCTTCGCAAACACCAGCGGCAACGTCATGAGCGCAGCGCAGGACCCGTCGTCCCCGTTGTGGAAGGGGTGGTGGTGGATCCAGGGCGGCGTGACGGCGCCCAGCTCCTACGTGACCGCGGTGTGCGCGAACACCGACCAGCTCGCGCTTTTCGTCGTCGGCACCGACCGGCTCGTCTACACCGCGTTCTGGTCACCTGGGATGCCGTGGACAGGCTGGCTCCCCGTCCCCGGAACACTCGCGATGCCTGAGCTGCCGGTCTGGCCCGTGTCGCGCAGGCCGAACCAGATCGACATCGTCTACACGACGATCAACAACACGATCGAGACGGCCGCCTGCGAGGCCTCGGGCTCGCCCTTTGGCGGCCCGTGGCAGATCGCCGACCACTGGCAGCTCGACGATCTCAGCTAGGAATACGAGCGGCATCCCTCGCCGCAGCTCGCGTGGATCCGTCAGCGATAACCTTGGGTCCCATGGCAGGCCTCCGCGTCTATCTTGACCAGAACAAGTGGATCGACATGGCGAAGGCGGCCGTCGGCCATCCCGAGGGTGCACGGTTCAGCGATGTGCTCCAAGTTGCCCGCTATGGCGTGAAGGCGGGCCTCGCCGTGTTTCCGCTGTCGAGCACGCACTACATCGAGACGCTCCGGACGCGGTCAGGCCGGCAGCGGCATGATGTCGGTGGCGTCATGAATGAACTCTCGGGGCTCGTCACGATGGTTTCGAGTTTCGATGTGCTGCTCGGAGAGATTGACCGCGCACTGCGCTCGCGCTGGGGCCGGCCCTACGCGATCCGCGAGGTCGCCATCTTCGGTCACGGGCCCGCACACGCGTTCAAGGAGGAGCCTATTCGTTTCCACGCGCCCGCGGCGTTCGAGGCTGATGACGTCACCCGCGCGCTCATCGAGGAGCGCTTCACCAGGTTGATGGAAGAGGAGGTGCTGAAAGGGCCACGGGAGGACTTCCCGTACGCCGGGATTGATCCACATGCAGGTGACTCAATGCGCGACGGCCACGCCCGCGAGGAACAGGACCTCGGCGAGCTGATCCGCAGCCTGAATCGAAGGGGTGGCGACTTCCGCGATGCTTGGCAAGCCCGCACCCTGATCGAGCTATTGGAGCCGATCAACCAGTCGATGCTCCGAGCGGGACTTGATCCCCAGCTGTTCCCGGGCCTCGGCAAGTCGGGAATGGATTCCTTCCTATATGACCTGCCGGTGGCGTCCGCGGTATTCGAAATCCGCTATCGCCGGCACCGCAATCCGGTACTCCGCTGGCGACCTCAGGATCTGAATGACCTCCATGCGCTCAGCATGGCCGTCGTCCACTGCAATGTCGTAGTCACGGAGCGGCATGTCGCCGGCCTGATGCGCGACGCGAAGCTGGATCAGCGCCATTCCACGGTCATCCTCACCGATCTCGCAGAACTCTCGAGGGTGTTGGTCTCGGCCGCTGCCTAATCCTCCCGGCCAGCCACCGCGTCACCCGAAGAGGCGCCCACCCAAATGGGCATGGTCGCCCCCGCCATTCGTTCACTCAGCCGAAGTGCGTTGCGTCGACTCGCCTGTGCAGAGCCGCGAAGGCTCAGTCGGGAGACGGGTGGATCACCCGCCGAATGCGCCGTGTCCGCCGGACCTCGTGCACCAAGTCGCAGCCGTCAAGGCCGAGCGCGTCGGCGATCTCGAGGACCTCGACGAAGTCGAGACGTCGCTCGCCCCGCTCGTACTTGGAGACAAACGACTGCGGACGGCCGAGAGCCGCTGCCAGCCCGACCTGGGTCAGGCGTCGATCGCGACGCGCCGCGATCAGACACGCTCGCAGACGCCCGTAGGCCGGGCTGAATCAGGCGCTTGCCCTCGAGCTCGATCGAGCCGCGCTGCGCGGGTCGGGCACACCACCCGAGCCAACCGGCATCCGCAACCAGTCGGGCGTCACCATCCAGAGCCAGGGCACCAACGGCGCCGCCCTCACCAATTACGACCCC
>JBBQYZ010000493.1:0-3591 GCA_038208205.1 Gemmatimonadales bacterium
ACGAGACGATCGAGCGCGTCCGTGAGAGCGCGGACATCGTCGGCATCATCGGCGAGCACGTGCAGCTCAAGCGCCAGGGCACCGATTGGCGCGGACCCTGTCCATTCCATCAGGGCACGAACCGCAACTTCTCCGTCTCGCCGAAGAAGCAGATGTACTACTGCTTCGTGTGCCACGAGGCGGGTGACGTCTTCAAGTTCCTTACCCGGCGGCTCGGCGTGGATTGGCCGAGCGCCGTTCGGATGGTGGCCGAGAAATCGGGGATCGAGGTCGTGGAGACGAACACACGCCACAGCGAGGAGAAGGACGACCGCGAGCCGTTCTGGGAGGTCAATGGTGCGGCGGCCGAGTACTTCCGTCAGACGCTGTGGGAGGACGAGCTCGGGCGCGAGGCGCGCGCCTACGCCGAGGAGCGCGGGGTGGACCGCTCCCTGGCCGATCGTGTCGGGATGGGGTTCGCTCCCCGCGAGATCGGCCTGATGCGCGGCTATCTCAACACGCTCGGCTTCGACGACGCCCGCATGACCGAGGCGGGCCTGCTCGTCATGCCGGACGAGGGGAGCGAGCCCCGCCCGCGCTTTCGCGGCCGGCTGATCTTTCCGATCTACGACGTGTCCAACCGCATCGTCGGCTTCGGGGGCAGGTTGCTCGGGCCGGGCGAGCCGAAGTATCTGAATTCGCCGGAGTCGCCGGTGTTCAGCAAAGGGCGCACGCTCTACGGCTTGAACTGGGCCAAGCAGGCCGCACGTCGCGACGAGCGGATGCTCGTGGTGGAAGGATACTTCGACGTGGTGCGGCTGATCGGCGCGGGCGTGGAGAGCGTCGTCGCGCCGATGGGGACCGCTCTCACGGAGGATCAGGCAAAGCTGATCCGCCGCTACACCGAGCGGGTGTTCCTCCTGTATGACTCGGATCGGGCGGGTCTCAAGGCCACCTTCCGATCCGGCGACGAGCTCCTGCGGCAGGGCGCCGCCGTGCAAGTCGTCACCCTCCCCGAAGGCGAGGATCCCGACAGCTTCGTGCGCACGCAGGGCGCGCACGGGCTCGAGGCGCAGCTGGCGTCCTCGATCGACGTGTTCGAGCGGAAGATCCAGATCCTCGAACGCGGCGGCTGGTTCTCCGACCTGCGCAGGAAGCGTCAGGCGCTCGACCGCCTCTTGCCGACGCTGCGCGCCACGAGCGATCCGCTCACGCGCGACATGTACCTTGGCCACGCCAGCCAGGCGTCGGGCGTGTCGCGCGACCTGCTCGAGCGTGAGATCACCGCACCTCCCCGCGCCAGGCCCGGGCATAGGGCTGGTGGGGCAATCGCCGCCTCGCCACAGCCGAGCGCCGTCGAGCAACGCGGTCGCCCGGCGTCTCCCGACCTGGCCCGCGTGCGGCGCGGTGAGCGCCGCCGTCCAGGCGGCGAGCGGGCGATCAGCGCCGAACGCGAGCTCACGCGCGTGCTGCTGCACCGGCCTGGATACTTCGAACAGGTGATCGAGCGTGTGGGCGCGGATAGCTTCCGCGATCCGGACCTGCGACAGATCTTCGCCGCGATGGTGGAGCACGGACCGGAGGCGGGCTTCGACCTGCTGGCCGAACGGCTCGACGGCGACGCCGTGGTCGCCATGCAGGACCTGCTCGACGAATCGGTTGGACTCGATCATGCCGACGAAGCGGTCGCGGGTAGTCTCGCCGCGATGCACGAGCGGGATCTGACCGGGCGCATGGAGGAGATCGACATGCTGATGCCCCTCGCCTCCACCGACGAGAAGGACGCGCTGACGCGCGAGAAGATGAGATTGCGCGAGGAGCTCAGCACCCTCGGCAGTCGACGATGGAAGCAGTTCCAATGAGGCGCGTGGGTCGACCAGGCGCCTGGTACACACGCACACACTCCCCCGGTCATGCACCCTGACGTCCGTTCGCTCATCGCCGTGCAGCAGGAGGACCTCGCGCTCTACGCCCTCGAAGGCCGGCTCGGCGCCCTCGCCCCTCGCATCGCGGCACTGGAGAAGGAGCGAGGCGTGGTGACGAACGCGCTCGACCGTGCCCGCAAGGGGATCGAGGCGGAAGAATCGCGATTGCGCGAGGCGCGCGGCCGTGTGGAGACGCACCGCGGCCTCCTCGACCGCAGCCAGCGGCAGTTCGAATCGGTGACCACACCGCGCGAGGCCGCGGCCGCGGACGTGCAGCTCGAGCAGAGCCGCCGCATGGTCGACGAGAGCTCGCGCGACGCCGATCAGGTGCAGGGTCGTATCAACGAGATGCGCCACCAGGTGGCGGAGCTCGAGCAGCAGCTCGCCGATGTGGAGTCGCGGCAGGCCGACGCGCGCACCTCGATCGAGACGGACCGCGAGGCGGTCGAGGAGCAGCTCCGGGCAGCTCGCGCCACACGGGAGCAGGTGGCGCGTGCCGTGCCCAAGGCGGTGCTGTCGCGCTACGAGAAGGTGCGCAGCCGTCGACGCAGCGAGACGGTCTTTCCGCTACGCGGCCAGTCGTGCAGTGCGTGCGACACGGCGATTCCCACGCAGCGCCGCGCCGAGATGGCGGCGACCGGCGCGCTCGAGATGTGCGAGGGGTGCGGTGCGCTCCTGTATGCGCCGGAATGATGTCGGCTCGGACGTTGTAGGCGCCCCGCCAGGCCGGTAGCTTCAACGCATGGTCACAGCCTCACCCGCCGCCCGCCCCCGCGCTCGCTGGCTCCTTCCGGAGCCTCCCGATCCGGAGGCGGTGCGCGCGATGTGTGACGAGCTGCTGCTCCCCGAGCCGATCTGCCGGCTGCTCGCCGCGCGGGGACACGCGCCGGCCGCGCAGGCCAAGCGGTATCTGCGTCCCCGTCTCGAGCAGCTGCTGCCCCCGGAGCAGCTCCTCGACCTTGGCCGCGCCGTCGATCGTCTCGCGGCCGCCATCGGCGCCGGGGAGACGATTCTCGTTCACGGCGATTACGACGTGGACGGGATGTGCTCGACCACCCTCCTCACGCGCGCTCTACGCGCCATGGGGGGCAAGGTCGTCCCGTTCATTCCCCGACGCCTCGTCGACGGGTATGACCTGGGCGACGCCGGCGTGCGCGCGGCGCGAGAGGCAGGCGCCACGGTGGTCGTCACCTGCGACTGCGGCACCAGCGCGATCACGCCGGTCGCCGCCCTCCAGAGTGACGGCATCGACGTCATCATCAGCGACCATCACCTCCCGGGCGGTGACCTTCCGAACGCCTTCGCGGTCCTCAATCCCAAGCGACCGGGATGCATGTCGGAGGACAAGGACCTCGCCGCGGTCGGCGTCGCCTTCAAGCTCGCGCTCGCCGTCACGCGCGCCATGGGCGGTAACGAGAACGTGGTGTACGGCATGCTCGATCTCGTCGCACTGGCGACGATCGCCGACATCGCTCCGCTGCGGGGCGAGAATCGGGTATTCGCCCGATACGGCTTGAAGATGCTGGCCGAGACGACGAACCTCGGACTTCGCGCACTGATTCGTGCGGCGGGTCTCGAGAACAAGCCGCTGACGGCGGGCCGCGTGGGCTTCATCCTGGCGCCGCGACTGAACGCCGTCGGCCGGCTGGGTCACGCTATGCGTGGCGTGGAGCTGCTGACCGCTACG
>JBBQYZ010000494.1:0-3590 GCA_038208205.1 Gemmatimonadales bacterium
AGACAGGATCTCTCGCGTCAACGCCTGGAGTGCGAACCGCCAGGCGTCGCGAGCTTCCTCGACACGTGCGGGCGTCAGACCCGGAGGTGCCTCTGCGTCGCGCTCGAGTGAGAGCGACCGCTTCACGTCGTCGGCCTCGGCAGGGGAGATCTTCAATGCCTGGGCGATCGCGGCTGTGAGCTCGCCGCCGCCCCAGTCGAGAACCCGGGTGAAGGAGCAGACCTCACCATCCGAGATCGCGAGGATCGTCCGCTCGTGGCCGATGCAGACCGCGACCACCGCCGCCTCGGCCGCAGCGCCGGCGGTTGTCGGTGCCGACGCGGCGCGCGTCAGTGCAAACGCCTCGAGGTCGACTCCGGTGATATGAAGCTTCGCCGCGTCGGCGGCCGCCAGGTAACGGTCGACCGATTCCCGGTAGGCGACCACGACGAGGACGCGTCGCGTCACGGAACCGTGTTCGTCACGGTCGACCGAAAGCACGCGATGATCGATCAGCGCCTCGTCGATCGGCACGGCCAACATCTCGTGCGCACGAAAGGCGATCGCGTTCTCCAGTTGGCTGTCGTCGTCGATCCCGGAGATCTCGATCACTCGTACCCCGATGCGGCTGTTGGCGAGCCCGAGGCGAACGTTTCGCTTGGAGAGCCCGTTCCGCTCGAAGAATCCGTCCAACAAGGCGCCGAGCGCCACCGGGTCGCGCACCTCGCCGCGATCGATGATGCCGGGATCCATCGGCTCGCGTGCGATCTGCACGAGCTCTGTCGAACCGTTGTTGAGGATGCGCGCAGCGACGACGCTCGCGGCGCCGATGTCGAGCCCGACCACGTCGCTCATCTTCGTCTCTTCACGTGCCGTCGGCCCTGACTCGACAGTTTTGGGCTTGCGCGAGAAGCGCATGCTCGGCAGCTTGATCTCCTGCTTCATGTCCATATCTATCCCTCCGCGATCCGCAGCCCATTGGACGACCCGTTGCGCACGCCGGCGAAGCTGACGCCCCGCTCGAGCAGCCCGAGCAGCTGGTCGGGACGGCTCGAACGCGACAGAGCTGCTTCGCGTGTGATGACGTTCCTGAGAGTCAGGTCGGCGAGGGCCTGCTCCATCGTCTGCATCCCACGTGCGTTGCCGGTCTGCATCACCGAGTAGATCTGCTCGACCTTGCCCTGCCGGATGAGGTTGCGCACGGCGTCGTCCGGGATGAGGATCTCGAGCGCGGCGGTGCGGCCACGCCCATCTGCCGTCGGCACGAGCGTCTGCGTCACCACCCCCTCGAGGGTCGAGGCAAGCTGGACACGAACCTGGCCCTGCTGGCCGGCGGGAAAGACGTCGATGATGCGGTCGATCGTCTGTGGCGCGCTCTGCGTGTGCAGTGTCGCGAAGACGAGGTGACCAGTCTCGGCTGCCGTCAATGCGGTGGAGATCGTCTCCAGGTCGCGCATCTCGCCGACCAGGATCACGTCGGGATCCTCGCGCAGCGCCGCACGGAGGCCATCGGCGAAACTCATGACATCCGCGCCAATCTCGCGCTGGTTGACGATGCAGCTGCGATGCCAATGCAGGAACTCGATGGGATCCTCGACCGTGAGGATGTGCTCGGAGCGCTCTCGGTTGATCTGGTCGATCATCGTCGCGAGCGTGGTCGACTTGCCTGACCCTGTTGGGCCGGTCACGAGTACGAGGCCGCGGGGCTTCTTGGCGAGCTCGGCCAACTGTGTCGGCAGCCCGAGTTCGCTGAGCGACTTGATCTCGGCCGGGATCATCCGGAATGCGCCCGCGACGCTCGCGCGCTGGAAGAACACATTGACGCGGAAGCGTGCAACGCCGGGAAGCGAATACGCCATGTCGACGCTGCGGTTGGTCTCGAGCAGCTTCTGTTGCTCGGTCGAGAGGATGCGGTACAGAAGATCGCGCGTCGCCTCCGGCGTTAGCGTCTCGGAGTCCGGGAGCCGCACGAGCGAGCCTCGAACCCGCACGACCGGCTCGGAGCCGGGCGTGAGGTGGAGATCGGAGGCATCGAGCGCCTTTACCTGGCGCAGTAGATCGTCGATTGAGACGGGAGCCGCAGTCATGTTCGGTACCTATCGGCAGAGGGGTTGGGTGACTTGAGAGCTGTGTTGGCTGGTCTTACGAACCGGCGTGACTTGGGACGGGAATGAGCGCCGTCACTGGTGGTCTCGGTGACCAAGGCACCACCTCTTCGCGTCGGCGTCGTCTGGCCGCGAGCTCGTCATCAGGGCAGGTGACGGGCAGCGAGGAGACCTGAAGCGCCTCCTGCAACGCTGCGACGCAACGCGGATCGAACTGCGTCCCCGCGTGCGCCGCGAGCTCCGACAAGGCGTCGTGTTGCGGAAACGGGTCGCGATAAGGGCGCGAGCCGGTCATCGCTTCGAACGAGTCAGCGACGAGGATGATGCGCGACTCGAGGGGGATCGCGCTGCCCTCGAGCCCGTGGGGGTATCCCGTGCCGTCGAAGCGCTCGTGGTGATGGAGCACCCACTCCGCCTCGTCCTCGAGCTCTGCGGCAGAGACGATCGTGTACCCGATCCAGGGGTGCGTCCTCATGATCTCGCGCTCTTCTTGGCCGAGCACGTCCGGCTTCTGCAGGATCGCGTCGGCGATGCCGATCTTCCCGACGTCGTGCAGGAGTCCGGCGAGGCGAAGCCGGCCGAGACGTTCGGGTGAGAGACCCAGCGACGTCCCGATCAGGACGCAGAGCTCGGCCACCGTCTCGCAGTGATTGCGTGTACCGGCGTCCTTCGCGTCGACGGCACGTGCCAGGGCTCCCGCGAGGATCTTGTGGTGATGTTCGTCGACATCGACCTCGTCGTTGGTCTCCCGCTGCAGCTCGAGCGTCGGGCTGTACACGGCCGTCCGTGACCGCGTCCGCTTCGCCTCGTACAGAGCGAGGTCCGCCCGGCGAATGATCGTGTCGCGGCTTTCGGTCTCGAGCGACTCGGCGATCCCGACGGTGAGAGACACCCCGCACCGCGCCGCCTCCGACTGGAGCTCCTGGGCGAGGCTCAGTGCGGCCCATGCCCGTGCTCCGCGGAGGATCACGGTGTACTCGTCGCCGCCGATCCGGTAAGCGTGCTCTACCCCTTCGAGGGTCGACCTCAGGCAGTCGGCCGCCGCGCGGATGCGTCGATCGCCCGCTTGATGCCCCTCGGTGTCGTTCACGCGCTTCAGACCGTCCAGATCGATCATCAACAGGGTGAAGCACTGCCCTGTCCGGTTCCGGTGGGCGATCTCCTCGGTCAAGTCCTCGTGGAACCCGCGGTAGTTCTTGAGTCCGGTGAGGTCGTCAGTGCGCGCGACCTGGGCGAGGCGCTCGAGCTCACGCCGACTCTCCGCGTCGCGGCGGCGGCGTGAGCCAAGGAGCGGTGCGAGCGACAAGACGCCCAGCGCGATACCGAGGAGGAACACGAGGCTCAAAGAGACCGGGCGCATGCTTCCGGCAAATGCCGGCAGCGTTTGCGCCTGGCGCAGGGCGAGCGCGCCGCCGGCCGTGAAGGCGAAGCCCGTCGTTGCGACGATGCCCGCGACGAGTGGTCGCCTGCCGCGCCGGCCGCCTGCGGCCACAGGGTTCTCACGGG
>JBBQYZ010000495.1:0-3589 GCA_038208205.1 Gemmatimonadales bacterium
ACCCACTACGCACGACCGCTTCCTACACCATCCAGCTCACGTTCACCCGCACGTCTGGCACGCGCACACGCTCGAGGGCGCGCGGGAGGTCACGCAGCACGCGGTCGATCTGCGGGCGGGCGCGATCGAGCTGGAATCCCACCTCGCGCAACACGTCCTCGACCGCCGGGCCGATGTCCAGGTGGAATTCGCGCACCCCGTCTGCGCGTGGAGTGGGGGGGATCGCCGGCGTTGGCGGCATGGCCGGACGCATCGGCATGGCGGGCATCGGAGGCATGGGCGGCATCGCATCCATCCCGCCCATCCCGCCCAGGATCATCATCCCACCCGCACGCCGCGGCAGATCGCCGGCGCGGGCCACCTTCATCTGGACGTCGCGAAACTGGCCATTCGAGTAGACGCGAAGCGTCACCTCGCTGCCAGGCGTGAGCTGCGCGATCTCGCGCTGCAGCCGTTGCGCCTTCGCGTTCCCCAGGAACCGATCCCCGGCGTCTTCGCGTGCCACGCGCAGGTTCACTAAGTTGATCGCGGCGATGCGATTGCCCTCCTCGAGCCCCGCCGCGGCCGCCGGCGTGGAGTCGCTCACGACGATCACGAGCACGCCCAACGTGTCCCGGCGGCTGCCTGTGCTCCCGATGCCGAATCCAAGGGCGGGGCGACCGTCCCTCTCGGCGCGCGCCGCGCGAAACACGCTGGGTCGCCGGAACAGCGAATCGGAATCCGCGGTGCGCAGGCGCAAGTCCGAAGTACGACCGTCACGGTAGACGCGGAGCGTCACCTCGTCTCCGGCCTTCGACTTGGCGAGCTCGCGCGTGAGACGACGGGTCAGTGATCCTGACACCTCGGCATCCTCCACGTCAGCGGCGCTCGCGCGAAGGCTCACGCCGTTGATCGCCGCGAGCCGGTTCCCCTCCTCCAGGCCCGCACGCTCGGCGGGGCTGCCGCGGGTGATCGCCGTGACGAGCAGCCCCAGCGTGTCACGGAGCGTGCCGGTCGCCGTCGTGCCGACCCCGAGCGCGGCGCGATGCTGCGGCTCCGCGTCGTCGTTCAGGAAGACGCGCGCGCGTGGCGCGCCGATGATCTCGGCCGCGCGGTCATCGGGCCTGACGCGCGTCTGCGCGCCAGCAGGGATCGCCGTACTCGCGGCGAGTACGGCGAGCGGCAGAAGTTGGGTCAGTCGCATGGTGTCCTCGGGTCCAGTGGGTGTTCGCTGGTCTGACACAGGCGGGGTCGAAAAAGGTTTGCCACGTCGCGCGCCCCCCGGGCAAGGCGCCATATTTCGGCATGGCCACCACCACCGTACCGGTACAGCCGAGCGGTCCGCCGGATCTCGACTCCTTCCATCACCACTGGCAGGACGAGGCCGACGCGGCCTTCCTCTATCGCATTCTCGCCCTGTCGGAGGCGGACACCGCGCGGAGCGACGTCTACCGCCGACTCGCCGAGGTCGAGGACCGGCACGTCGTCGTGTGGTCCGATCTGCTGGCGAAGCACGGACGGGCGCCGCACGCGCACCGTCCCACCGCGCGCACCCGCCTCCTCGCCTTTCTGGGCCGTCGCTTCGGGCCTGGATTCCTCCTGCCCATGCTCCTGGCCGAGGAGGGACGCGAGGTGAAGGCGTACCTCGACATGCACCGTACCACGGGACTGGGCGTCGCGGGCCGCGAGGAAGCGCTCGTGCTCGCGAAGGAATCGGCCGATCATGCGACGGAGCTGAACGTGATCGCCGGGCGAACCGGCGAGCCGTGGCACAAGACGGGGGCCGGGGGATTTCTCCGCAACGTGGTGTATGGCTTCAACGACGGCCTCACCGCCAACTTCGGCCTCGTCGCCGGTGTGATCGGGGCCACCGGCGGCGGGACGGACGGCTATCACCACGTGATCGTCGCCGGCGTCGCCGGCTTGATCGCCGATGCGCTGTCGATGGGATCGAGCGGATACCTCGCGGCGCAGAGCGAGCGCGAGGTGTATGCGCACGAGATCGCCATGGAGCGCGACGAGATCGCGCTCATGCCCGAGATCGAGCGCGACGAGCTCGCGCTCATCTACGAAGCGAAAGGGATGGACCGAGACTCGGCGCACCGCATCGCCACGCAAGTGATGGCGGATCCGGAGAAGATGCTCGCGGAGCAGGTGCAGGAAGAGTTGGGCATCAGCGAATCGGCCACGTCACCGCTGCGCGAGGCGTGGATCACCGGGCTCGCCACGGCGATCGGCGCGCTGATCCCCGTGCTGCCGTTCTTCATGTTCGACGGACGCACGGCGGTGATGGTCGCCTTCGCGGTGTCGATGCTGTCGCACTGGATGGTCGGTGCGGCGCGCTCGGTGTTCACCGGGCGCAGCGTGTTCCGGTCCGGCCTCGACATGTTCGTCGTCGGACTTGGGGTTGCCGCGGTGGGCTATTTCGTCGGCGAGCGGGTCTCGCAGCTGTTGTAGCATCATGCGTGTGGCGTCGATCACAACGTCACGGTTCCGTCAGCCAGCCGACCGCGCGCTGCGTTGCCTGGCGACACTGCTCCGACTAGTCTTCGCGCCATGCGTACACGTATCTCTCTCCTGACACTCGCGCTCTCCGTCGCTCTCTCGCCAACGGTCACCGCGCAGACCTCCGGCCCGGTCGGCACGCCGCCGACCGGCAATCAATACACGCCCGTCTACGGTGGCACCGCCGGCATCGCGATCCCGATCGGCCGCGCCGCCGACGATCACGCTGCGGGATACGCCCTGGGCGGGCTCGTGGAGTACAGCGTCTACGGTCAACCGTATGCCCTGCGCGGTGAGCTGACGTACCAGCACTTCGCGCTCAAGACGGGTCGCACGGTCCCCGGTCTCGGCGCCCTCAACGTCGTGTCGCTCGGCGCGACCGTCGCCTACAAGCTGCTGCCCAACCCGACACCGGCTTCGGCGAACACCTACGCCACGGGCGGCATCGCCCTCTACCACGCCACCGACGAGGGCACGCGCCCCGGCGTGAACGGCGGCCTCGGGTTCGAGATCCCACTCGCCGGCTTCTCCGCCACCGGCGAGGCCCGCCTGCACCTGATGATCGCCGATCGCAGCCCGATCATCACGCTGCCGTTGACGGTGGGATTACGGTTCTGACAACCGCAGGGCGATAGGTCCGCTGGTCAGTAGGACAGGACGTCGAAGGGCACACCGGCGTCGGTCCGGTGTGCCCGTCATGCATTCCCGACCTACCGACGCGCCGAGTTAGCCGCCTACCAGGATGTTGACGAGCCGCCCCGGCACGAAGATCACCTTCTTTACCGGGCCAGTCACGAACTTGGCGATGTTCGCATCCGCCTTCGCGGCGGTCATCGCTTCGTCCTGCGTCGCCGTCGTCGCCACCGAGATCGTGCCACGCGTCCGGCCGTTCACCTGCACGGCCATCGTGACGCGGTCGTCCACCACGAGCGCCGCGTCGTACGACGGCCATCCCGCGTCGAACACGCTCGTTGTGCCCCCGAGGATTTGCCAGAGCTCCTCGGCGACGTGCGGGGCGAACGGGCTCACGAGCTGCACCAGTGGCGTCACCTCGTCGAGCTGCGGCGTGCGCTCGCCGGCGCGCATCGTGTTCATGTACTCCATC
>JBBQYZ010000496.1:0-3585 GCA_038208205.1 Gemmatimonadales bacterium
ATCGAGGGCGTCGCCGAAGCCGTCCCGCACCTGTTCGATGCAGCGGGAGCCGGGAAAGGCGGCCGCGATCTCAGCCGAGCGATCGCTGGAGCGGCCGTCCACGACCACGATTTCGCGGTGGTCGTAGGTCTGTGCGGCGACGTCGGCGAGTGCCTGCGGCAGGAAGCGCTCGCCGTCCTTCACCGGGATCACCACGGTGACGAGCGGGCGCTCGCTCACCTCGGTGCCGCCACGTCGGCGCCGGCCCGCGTCGATGCGGCCAGATGGTGCGCGCACCGCGACCGGTCGAGCCCGCCCGTGATCGCGCCGGCGAACTCGCCGGCCGCGAGCGCGTGACGCCGCTGGGCGGCGAGGACGAGGCCCGACCAGAGCCGCAAGTACGGGTCGCGCGGATAGTGCCGCCGGTAGTGCAGAATCCCGCCGGAATCGGCGCTCCAGAGCGCCGGGGGCGCCGCGGCGATCGAGCGCTCGGCGGCGATGACCGCTTCGGGATGCGTGCCGAGGAGGCTGTCGCGGAAGTGTGCTCCCTCGTCGCCAAGGCTCTCGACGAACTGTGCCGAGCCGGGAGCGCGTGCCGCCGCGGCGGCGAGCTCGGAGTCGCGCTCACAGCGACGCGTCCGCTTGGACCCCGCGAGCAGCTCCTCGTAGACAGCGTTCCACCGCGCGGCTGCGACGGACGGTGACCATGCGCGGAGCGCGTGAGCGCGCGCCGCGCGGCCGAGCCGGGTGCGTTCCTCCGGCCGGTCCCGCAGCCACTCGATCGCGTGAACGTACGCGTCCTCGTCGCCTGCGACCAGCCCGGTGACGTCGTGTTCGACGGTCCGCTGCGCGCCGCCGTGTGCCATGACCACCGGAGGCACGCCCGCGTGCATTGCTTCCTGGAGCACCAGCTCGGTACCGGAGTAGTTGCCTTCACGAAGCGGATACCCGAACACATCGAGCTCGGCGAGGACCGACCCGACGTCGGTCACGTAGCCGCGCAGATCGAACCGATGGCGGAGGCCCTGGGCGTCGGCCTGTCGCGCAATCGCCGGGAACCCAGCGCCGCCGCCGCACACCACGAAGTTCGCGCGGCCGATGCGCCCACTCATGCTCACGTAGTGGGGGTGCATCTTCGCGAAGTCGACGGTCCCGACGTAGCCGACGGTGAAAGTGCCGTGCGCCTTGCGCTCAGTTCCCCCGGTGGACGACCAACCGGGCGCGGGCGGGATCATTGAGAGCGGTGCGTCAGCGAGGTGAGGGAGATCGAGCGTGTAGGGAGTGGATGCGATCGTGACGTCGGCCAGTGCGACCAACTTGCGCGTGAGGACGTGCGGCGCGGAGTTTCCAGCCACATGCGCCCAGACCAGCAGGCGCGCGGGCGGCAGCGGGCCCGTCAAGAGTTCGATCAGCTCAGGTGTGTTCCAGAAGTGGACGTGAACGATGTCCGCGATCTCCAGCTCGCGTGCGACGGCGGACCGGTCCGGAGCGTCCACGAGGCCGAAGCCGCGATCGTGGACAAGAGTGGCTGCCCCGCGTTCCGCCGGCGCGAGCGTGAGGATGCGATGCTCGACGCAATCGACCGATGCTGCGACCCCGAGCAGAGCCCGGCCGGCACCCCCGCGCGACAGCCTCGGCGTGACATGCAACACGCGCCGCATGCCTAGAGCGCTGCCCGCTGCGTCCGGCGCGCGTCCCGGAGGCGCTCGAACATGCGGTGCACGTTCCCGCTGAAGAGAACGTCCTCGAGGAGGCTGTCGGCCGCATCGTCGGCTGTGCGGCGACCAGGGTGCCGCAGAGGGAAGCGCATTGGTCGCGTCGGCATGTTCGCGAATGGGCTCAGGTCGTCATCGCGCGTGTGGGTCGCGTCAGCCCGGAAGCCGACGTTGGTGACGAGGTTGACCTCGGGCACGATCGCGAGACCGCCGGCGAGCCAGGAGCTCATCACCCAGGCGTAATCCCAGCTGCCCTCACCCCTATGGGTCCGATCGAAGTGGTGCGACCAGTAGGCGACGGCGTGGGGATCGTCGAAAAGCTGCTCGAGCCACCGCGCTTCCCTCAGCTCCGGCCAACGCGGAATGAGCGGGTCATGCGCCTGCCATGCCCGGCGCCAGGTTGCCCAGCCCCAGATCAGCGGGTAGCGCGAATAGCGGTAGCTTGAATCCGCCGGCGGCGGTGAGAAGTCGAAGTTGTCGCCGGAGACAGTCATCACGTCCCGATTGTCCCGGTGGCGGGCGAGCACCTCCTCGCAGAACCGGAAGAACGTCGGATGAGGGACGCAGTCGTCCTCGAGCACGATCGCCTCTTCGACCGCCCCGAATACCCAGTCGAGCCCGCTCTCCACGCGGCGGTTCAGGCCCATGTTCCCGTCGGCGTAGTTCGTGAGCACGTCGCATTCCCAATCGACGCTGTCGACCAGCCTCCGCACCTCCTCGCACCGCTCCCCCAGCTCAGGCCGATCCGGCGGTGCCCCGTCGGCAACGACGAGCAGTTGCGGTGGCCTGGCCTCACGGACGGCCGCCAGCACCTGCCGCGTGGTGTCGGGGCGCGCGTGGACGAACATCACCACCGGTGTGTTGACGTGACGGTGGGGAACGCCCCGGCCGGCATCGCGCGCGGCCCGTCGTGCACGTGGCGTCTCGGCCCTCGCGTGGCCATCCACCAACCCGATCTCAGCATGGCTTCCGGCGAAATGCAGGCAGTAGACGTCGTCGAGCGCCGCGGCGGCCGATGCGCGTGCGCCCGGGTGCGCCGGATGGTTGAGCAGGAAGGGGAAGTGCAGGGACTTGTAGACCGACCAGTGGTGGTTGTAGCGAGGATCGAGCCATTCGACAGCGCCCGCTTCGAGCAGCTCGAACGACAACGGCCGCCACTCGCCCCATAGGTCACCTCCGCGATCCTCGTACGCGTGGTAGGTGTGCTCGAGAAGCTCACGATGGTGATGCGGGGACATGACCATCACGCCGGTTTGCACGACGCCGTCGTGGCGCGCCGGGAGGCCGTAGGCGGCGTAAAAGTCGTGCACGGTCTCGTTGCGCGTGAACGGGGTCCCGGTGGCGGTCCAGTGCCGGTAAAGCTTGCGAAGAGCCTGTCGGTACAGCTCGGGCGTCGGTGTCGCATATTCATTGACGGCACCCACCCGCTCGACCGGCAATCCATCCACGATCGACGGTGCCGCCGGGTTGATCAGGACGTCGGAGTCCATCCAGACGATCTGGTCATAGCGCTGGGCGAATGGCTGGCCCAGGATCAGCAGCTTCTGCCACGTCGGCGAGCGCCGCGCTGCCCGCGGCGAGTCGTCCAGCGGTCGGTCGATGCGGATCACGTCGAACCCGTGACGTTCGGCATAAGCCTGCCAGTTGTGCCTGCAGTGGGCCTCCCACAGCGGCGCGTGGACCTGGCCTGTCGCGATGGTGACGATCGCGACGCTGCTCATCTGGTCAGCAACTCGCCGATAGCTTGCGCAACCCCAGCTGCGTCGGTGCCCACATCGAGGTAGCTGCACGGTGCGGCGCGCACGGCGCGTGCGAGGCGCCCGAGCGCCCCCTCGCCGGAACCCCGCAGCTGAAACAGCGTGCTCGGAGCCAGCGCGGCGAGCGCCGCCGA
>JBBQYZ010000497.1:0-3580 GCA_038208205.1 Gemmatimonadales bacterium
GTCGCGTTCCCGACCGAGGAGTCAGCCACGAGGCGAACGGCGACACCCGCCGGCCCTGATCGAGGCGGGAACAGACGCGCGCGCGGATGATGCGGATTTCGCTCGATTCCGATCACCTGTTTCGCTCCAAGCCGATCACCCATTTCGCTCGATGCCGATCACGCATTTCGCTCGAAGCCGATCACCCGTTTCGCTCGAAGCCGATCAGTCAGATCGACTGATCGCGATGCTCGCATGAGCTGAGGCCGCCGGATCCCCACCGCACGCGCTACCTCCTCCGGACGTCTACCCGGAGCGAGGCCGTGCCTGCAGAGAGGATTTCCATGCGGAAGGTGGTGGAGGCGCTACGCCTCACGTTTGACCAGGACCGGAGCCAGCGCGAGATCGCGACGATCCTCGCACTCTCCCAAAGCACGGTGCACGAGTACGTCGTGCGCTTTCGCGCGACGGGGCTCGCGTGGCCACTGCCCGCGGATCTCGATGAGGCGACGCTCGAGGCGCGGTTGTTCACGCGCGGCACGATGCCGTCCTCGGCGACCCGGCCGGTGCCGGACTGGGCCACGGTGCATCAGGAGCTGAAGCGAAAAGGCGTCACCCTGCAACTGCTCTGGACGGAGTACCAGGCCGCAGCGCCCGAGCCGGCGCGGTGCTATCAGTACACGCAGTTCTGTCGATTGTATCACGCCTGGGCCGGGACGCTGGAGCCCGTGCTGCGGCAGGTCCATGTCGCCGGCGAGCGACTCTTCGTCGATTACGCCGGGCCCACGATGTCCATCGTCCATCCGCGCACGGGCGAGATCAGCGAGGCGCAGATCTTCGTCGGCGCGCTCGGCGCGAGTCATCTGCTCTATGTCGAAGCGACGTGGACGCAGACGCTCCCCGACTGGATCGGGGCGCACGTGCGAATGCTCGAGTATGTGGGCGCGGTCCCCGCGCTGATCGTACCCGACAATCTCAAGAGCGCGGTCGGCCAGCCCTGCTACTACGAGCCGGTGGTGCACGCGACGTATCAGGATTTCGCGACGCATTACGGCACGGCGATCCTACCGGCGCGTGCCTACCATCCTCGCGACAAGGCGAAGGTCGAGACCGCCGTGCAGATCGTCGAGCGGGAGATCATGGCCCCGCTGCGCCATGACGTCTTCCACTCACTCGCCGAGCTGAATCACGCGCTCGCCGTGGCACGAGAGCGCGTGAATGACCGGCCGTTTCAGAAGCTCGCCGGCAGCCGGCGCACCGTGTTCGAGACGACGGAGCGCGCCACGCTGCGTCCCCTGCCGGCCGCCCGCTACGAGCTCGCGGAGTGGAAGACGGCGAAGGTGAACATCGACTATCACATCTCCGTCGACGGCCATTTCTACAGCGTGCCGTACCGGCTCGTCAGGGCGGAGGTCACCGTCCGGCTCACCACCACGATGCTGGAGGTGCTGCACCACGGCACGCGCGTCGCCGCCCATGCGCGCAGTGCCGTGAAAGGCCGGTACACCACGGAGTCCACGCATCGGCCGAAGGCGCATCAGCGCCACCTCGACTGGAGCCCGTCCCGCCTGATCGCGTGGGGCGCGAGCGTCGGCGAGGCGACGGCCCACGTGGTCGAAGCGATCCTCGCCCGGCAGCCGCATCCCGAGCAGGGCTATCGCGCCTGCCTCGGGCTCTTGGCCCTCGCGCGCCGCTATGATCGACCGCGCCTGGAGGCCGCGAGTGTCCGCGCGCTCGTCTCGGGCGCGGTGAGCTATCGCGCCGTCAAGTCGATCCTCGCTACGGGACTCGATGCCCTGCCACTCGAGGAGACCCCACCCACGCTGCATCTCCCCGCCACGCACGCCCACGTGCGCGGTCCGGCCTACTACCAGACGTGTGTCGCAGACGACGCCGCGTCCGATGGCCTCACGCTTTTCGGAGCCCCCGCATGCTGATCGAACAGACGCTCACGATATTACACGCTCTCAAGCTCACCGGGATGGCCACCGCGCTCGAGGAGCAGCGTGGCCTCCCCGACCTCGCCGCCCTCACCTTCGAGGAGCGGCTCGCGCTCTTGCTCGAGCGCGAGCAGGGCACGCGACAGGACCGACGCCTCACGCGCCTCCTCCAACTCGCGCGCTTTCGGCACGCCGCGTGTGTGGAGGACGT
Source organism: Gemmatimonadales bacterium (assembly GCA_038208205.1). Lineage (GTDB taxonomy): Bacteria > Gemmatimonadota > Gemmatimonadetes > Gemmatimonadales > Gemmatimonadaceae > AG11. The sequence goes on from JBBQYZ010000497.1 coordinate 2,131, forward strand.
GAATTTCCGCACGAAGCGCGGGCTGGAGCGCGGGCCCTTTCTGCAGCTCGCCGGCGGCGCGTGGATCCGGCAGCATCAGACGCTCTTGATCGTCGGGCCGACGGGCACCGGCAAGACCTGGCTCGCCTGTGCGCTGGGCCAGCATGCGTGTCGCCAAGGCCACACCGTGCGCTATGTCCGACTGCCGCGCCTCCTGAGCGAAGAGCTCGTGCATGCCCGCGCCGACGGCTCCTACGGGAAGCTGATGCAGACGCTCGCGAAGACCGATCTCCTGATCCTCGACGACTGGGGGCTCACGCCCCTCGGCGACCGGGAGCGGCGCGATCTCCTCGAGCTCGTCGAGGAACGCGCGGGACGGCGCGCCACGCTCGTGACCAGCCAACTCCCCATCGAGCACTGGCACGAGATGATCGGCGACGCCACCTTCGGGGACGCCATCCTCGACCGGCTGGTGCATCACGCGCACCGGATCACCCTCACCGGCGGCTCACTCCGCCGACTCGCACCCTCGACCCAATCACCCGCGACCCACGCCGATTAACCGATCCGACGGCCCCAGCTCACGCGACGCTCGCGATCAGCGACTGGTGTGATCGCCATGGACCGAAATCAGTGATCGACATGGACCGAAACGAGTGATCGCTTTGGTCCGAAATGAGTGATCGGCTTCGCCGAAATACGCAGATGGTAGCGCACCTCGAGTGTATCCGCCCCGATCCATCGCACCCGCACCGCTGGTCCTCCCCCCGGCCCGCTGGGTGCGGCGCCGTGATCCGTATCAGCAATGAACGCGTTGCCCGCGCCCGACGGATGCTGACCGCTCCGCATCACTGAGATTTGCGTGCTGAAGTCTGTCGTCGCGCCGCAATCACTTTCGAAGATGACTGCTGTCAGTCGCGCATCAGGAGACGCTACCGATCCGATTGGTCGATTCGCGCAGTCCGCCGTACAGGTCGCCGCGCCGAGCACGAGCACCGTCGCGTACCGCACCGAACGGAAACAGTCCACTCGCCTCATCCAGGACATCGGTGATGACTAACGCCTATTAGCCTGCGAGATCAATGGAGCCAATCATCCCGTTCCCCGCGGCATATCTTCGCGCCCCCGTAAGCGCCAACGCTCCCCCATGCCCCAATTTAGCTCCACTCGCTCTGCTCGCCAGCGCCGGCGTTCTGCGGCGAGCGTCGCGGTCTAGCCAGGCACTTCGAGATGCAAGCATGGCTCGTCGATGACTCGACGTGGGGACCGCCTCCCTCGGTCGCGTCGTCGCACCAGGCCGACGCCCGGCCACCGCGCCGGAGCAGTACCTCGTCGAGTCGGGCGGGCCACCCGGCAGACCGGGTCACCCCTCGTCCCATCATCCGGTCTCCGTCTCATCATGTCCCACCCATTGGCCAACTGTCGATGGCGGTCGCGGTCGGCGGCGACGAGGCGGCATGACGCCACTGTC
>JBBQYZ010000498.1:0-3566 GCA_038208205.1 Gemmatimonadales bacterium
CGGAGTACCACGGGGAGTTCTTTGACTTCGAGCCGGTGATGTTCGAACCCAAACCGGTGCAGCAGCCCATTCCGCTCGTGATCGGCGGCGACGGTCAGGCCGCCCTGCGGCGGGCAGCGCTCGTAGGTGACGGGTGGATTCCCATGAATCACTCCCTCGATCGGATCCCGGCGTCGTTGGCCAAGATCGCCGAACAGCGCGAGGCGGCAGGGCGAGATCCGCACATCGAGCTGACGATGGGCCTGCCGGCCGAGTCGCCGAGCGATCTGCAGCACTACACCGACGTCGGGGTCGACCGCATCCTCGTCCGCCCGTGGAAGAGCAGTCGCGACGCCATCGAAGGCATGAAGCGCTTCGCCGACGAGGTGCTGCACGGGTGAAAGGGGGCCGCATGAGCACGAACCCGGGCTCGACGAAAAGCGCGTCCCGGGTGCGCAGCCGACTTCGTATAGGAGGACTCGAGCGCCTGGTCTTCGCGGCCGAGAGAGCGACGCGCACCTGAACGCGAGGGCGAGACGGGTTCTGGGAGATGACCCGCCGCCACCTCATTACTCGGAATTGGATCGAGCTCTACAACCGTTGTCACGCGTTCGTGTGGCTGATGTGAGGAGATGCATCGTGAGCAGTGGCCGCTTGGACGGCAAGACCTGCATCGTCACAGGTGCGGCGCAAGGGATCGGTGCGGCCTACGCCCGCCGCTTGGCCTCGGAGGGCGCCGACGTCGCGATCTGCGACCTCAGCCGCATCGACCAAGCGGGAGAGGTGATCGAGGACATCGAGAAGCTCGGCCGGCGCGCCATCGCCGTGAAGGCCGACGTGACGGATCCGGAGCAGATGAACCATCTCGCTCGCCAGGTGGTCGACGAGCTCGGGCGGGTAGACGTCCTCGTCAACAACGCGGGCCTCATGTTCGACCAGCTGACCGCCACGTGGGAGCAGTTCCTCGCCGTCAACTTCTTCGGCGCCGTCAACGCGTCCAACGCGGTCGTGCCTTACCTGTGGGAGCAGCGCAGCGGCTCGATTATCAACATCTCCTCCACCGCGGCGTTCCCGCTCCCTCTCGGATCGCTGTTCGAGCTGCCCGAGGATGCCCCGCCCCCCGTGTTGAACCCGCAGGGCTATGGGCTGACCAAGTGGATGCTCATCTTCCAGACCCGCGAGTGGGCCCGAACGCTCGGCGCCCGCAACATACGAGTCAACGCTGTCTGCCCAGGCGTGACGATGTCCGCCGCGACCAAGGCCGTAGTCCCGGACATGATCGTCGGCCGACTCGCCGACGCCGCCGCGCTCCGTACCACACTCGAACCGGAGGACATGACCGGCATCGTCGCGTTCCTGGCGTCGAACGACAGCTCGAAGATGACCGGCCAGACGCTCATCAACGACGCCGGCACCTGGTTCTCGGGCGCCTGAGTGGTGATGCTCGGCCTGGCCCCGGGCTCGGGGTTTCAGGTGCAGTCGCTGCGCGACCTCGATACGTACCTCGGCGCAGTTAGTGATGCGGGATTCGCCGCCGTGTCTCTTGGCGTTGCGATGACCTGCGGCGACCCCGACGCCGCGGCCAAGCTGGTCCAGAAGCACGGGCTTGTCTGCACCGACGTGCTGGCGCTGGTCATCCGTCGCGACGACAAGACGACGATGGCTGCCGTCGAGGCGATGCGCCCGGCCGTCCAGGCGCTCCAGCCGCGCGGCGTCCTCTCCATGGTCTGGACAAGGATCCGCGAGGAGTCGCTTGACCGCATCGGCCGTGCGGCCGAGCGGCTCGGTGTGCCGCTGCTGCTCGAGTTCGCGCCAGGCGGCATCCCTACCGCGGCCGACGCCGAGGCCGCCGTCCGGGCGGTTGGTCCAGAGCACGCCCTGCTCCTCGCCGACGCGTTCCACGTGTTCCGGGCCGGGACGACGCTAGACATGTTCGACCGGATCCCGCCCGAGCACCTGGCCCTGGTTCAGTTCGACGATGCGGTGGCGGCAATGTCGGATGACTACATGGTCGAGGCGAACGACCGGCGAGCCTGGCCCGGCGAGGGTGAATTCCCGCTGAGTGACTTCGTCGCCGCGCTCCGCCGTCAGCAGTGGGATGGCGCGGTGAGCGTCGAAGTGCTGTCCGAGGAGCTGCGCAAGCTCCCGATCCACGAGTTCGCCTGCCGGGCTTACGAGAGCACCGCGCCGTTTTGGCGGTAATGAAGCGCATCGCAGTGATCAACGCGTGGATTACGTCCGCGGCCGGCGAGCGCACGGTGAGCAGCTTCGTGGTGCGTTGTGGCAGCGGCCTGTTGCTACGTTCGGCCGAGCGTGCAGAACATCAGACGACGCGCTCTTCGACCGCGTCGTGACTGCGGTCAGAAGTACGGCGCGAAGCGCGTCTGGTATGAGCCGAAGCCGGCGTTCACGGTCGTCTCGTCGAGGTCGAAGTCGGCGAGGGTGAACTTCACGCTGCTGGTGTGTTGTGAGGGCTGCTCGACCCATAGGCATGCGCGTTGTTCGAACTCGTCCGTGAAGGGCAAGTCGAAGTGGTCGTAGACCGAGCGCAGGGTGTCGAGGGGGTCATTGATCATCGCTCGGTGTGAGATGTCGAGGACCCGACGGTCGACGGCCGGGTCTCGACGCGCTGCCAGAGCCCGTTGAAGGCCGGTTCCCCACAACTCGACGACCTCACGGCCCGTGGCGGCTCGGCGTGGGTCCCCGGGACCTTCACTGCGGATCGTGCTGTAGAGACCCGCCATGGACGCCACGAGCGCGGTGGGGTCGCGATGGGTCTGCACGAGCATCGCGTCGGGATATTCGGCGAGGAGTCCGGGCAGGTCGAAGAGGTGAAAGGGTGACTTTAGCGTCCAGCGGCCCACGGGGCCGTGAGCTTGGAGGTGTTGGAGCACCCATCGGTGCGTGCGGTACGGGTGGCGTGGCGTCGCGAAACGCAGCCATTCGCTGTACGCGGGCAGTGGTGCGCGCGCGACGAGGTTCGGGCTCCAGAAGTCGATCGCGAGGAACGAGTTGCACTCGTCGGGCAGCACCGCCCCGTAGGTGTGCAGACCCAGCGCCATTATCGGGTACGACGGTGCCATCGCGTCGAAGACTGCCTGGAGTTGTGCGATACGTGGGTCGGAAGCCCAGTGCTCGCGGGTTGGTGCCGGGAACAGGTTCGCGGTCTCCCACTGCAGTGGCGCGCGGGCCGCGGGGTCCTGCGCGAGCAAATCGATCAGCGCGGTCGTGCCAGTGCGTGGAAGGCCCATGACCACGAGCGGCCCCTCGATGGCTTGTTCGGCGATCTCTGGGCGTTGCTGGCGAAGCTGCACCAGACGCAAGCGTGTCTCGAGGCTCGCCACCCACGACGCGCGCAACGCGTCCTCGAGCTCGGGCGAGAGTCCAGCATCGGCGAGCGCGTCGAGGAGGACCCGCAGTCCGATGCGAAAGTCGTCGTGGTCGCCGAAGTTTGAAAGACCACTTGCGTCGACCGCGCGTTCGATGAGCGCATGCTCAGCGGTCACGGTTCCAGCGTCTCGATGGGGCCGGAACGTTCGATGAAGCCACAGGTCGTCTCGTCGTCCCAGGTGAGGCGGGCGATGCCG
>JBBQYZ010000499.1:0-3555 GCA_038208205.1 Gemmatimonadales bacterium
ACCGCCTGGCTGTCGACGGCCGTCGGCGGAAGGTAGAGGCCCACTTTCGTGCGCTCCTCCCCCTCTTCGGCGGCGATCAGCACGCGGTCGCCGACGACGATCAGATGCTTGGCACCTTTCTTCATCTGCCGGAATCTACACGACCGCGTCGTCGAGGGAGCGGGGTGTGGTGGCGATGTGGGGCTGGTCGTAGAGGCCGCGGAGGGCGTAGCTGCGGATGCGGAAGAGATCGCGCGCCATGCGCAGGCCGTCGGTCACCACGTTCACCTTGGAACCCGCCTGATGCGTCCAGTTCACCGGCACCTCGGCGATCCGATAGCCCCGGCGCTGCGCCATCAGGAGCAGCTCCACGTCGAAGCTGAACCCGTCGATGCGGAGCCGCGAGAACAGCGCCGAGGCCGCCTCGGCCGTGAACAACTTGAAGCCGCACTGCGTGTCGGCCACCCCCTGGACCGTCAGCCGGCGCACGAGCGCGTGAAAGATCCGCCCGATCACCCGCCGCGAGAGCCGCGCCTGGACCCGCACGGCCGACCCACTGTGCTCACTGTGCTCACTGTGCTCACTGTGCTCGCGCGATCCCACGGCAAGATCGGCCCCCGCCTCCAGGTGCTCTTCCAGCCGGCTGAGCTCGGTGATCGGTGTGGCCCCATCGGCATCGGCAAACAGCACCCGGTCGCCGGTGGCGTTCACCACCCCGGTGCGCACGGCGTAGCCCTTCCCCCGGTTCTGCGGCAGGCGAATGAGCCGCACCAGCCCCGGCGTGGTGGCCGCTGCGATCTCCCGCACCCGGGCGCTCGTGTCATCCTTGCTGCCGTCGTCCACCACGATCACCTCGGCGCGCCGGCCGGCGGTGGCGAGGAAGGCCAGCACGTCCCGCAGTGTGCGCGGCAGCCGCGCCGCCTCGTTGTACGCGGGAATCACGATCGAGAGCTGCGGCCAGCCGCCCATGAAGCGTTCCCCGTTACCAAGAAGGACAAGACTGCCGAGACTGCCGAGACTGAGACATCACAACACTCCTCAGATCAGAAGACGATCACCGGGCCGACGCCGTCTCCGGCGTCACTCGCGACCCTTCGTCGCTTCCATCTCCTGCGTCTGCCGCAGATGGTCGCTGTGGATCTTCCTCGCCGTGGAGTCACGGTGCTCGTGCTTGAGCAGCGCGAATCGTACCCCCTGCACCACCACCGCGAGCACGAGGGCGAACGCGAGCACGCTGAGGGTGCGGAACAGAAAGATCTCGATGGTGAGCGATGGCCAGTCGTGTCCGTGCGCGCGCTCGGTCCCCAACGGCTCGACCCCAGCGGCGATCAGCAAACCGCTCACGGCTGCCTCGGCGGCGCTCTCGACGATGGCGAACACCGGCGCTCGCCACAGCCACTGCCGTACGGTGTAGTTGCCGAGATGCACGGTCACGAAGCCGAGCAGGATGACCAGGCCACCGATGTACCAGCCGATCACTGCCCACGACGCCCGGCCGCTTCCGACGTCGAGCACCGCCCACCGCCAGAGGCGCAGCACCACTCCCGCCGTGAGCGCCATGAGCGGCAGCGAGAGCGTGAAGCGCCGAAGCGCCGGCGGTTCGTGCACCGCCGACCACTGGACGGTGTGCCGTGGAAAGAACTGGGGCATACCGAATGATAGGAGAAGCAGGTGTCTTAGGGACAGGTGTCAGGTGTCAGGTGTCGGGTGTCCGGTGTCCGGAACTGCGGGGAACGGCGGAACACTCAGAACGCGCGCGGGGTGGATAGAGGCGGGGAGGAGGGGCCGCAACAAGGCCCCTCCTCCCCTGACACCCGACACCTGACACCCGACACCTGACACCCGACACCTGCCCTTAAGGCACCTGCTCTCAAGGCACCAACACCTGCCCCAGATGTAACAAAATGTGCTCCCTGGTCGTCCCAGAGAAAATAGCGGGCGGCGGTCGTCGCTCGATCCGGGCGAAATGGACATGCAGAAGGGGTGGAGATAGCCAACATGTTCAACGAGTGGGACGAAGATGCGGAACGCCGGCCGGACGACTGGTCGGATGGGAGCGACGCGTTCACGGAGTTGTCGTTCGGCGACGCTGACGCCTGGCGCGGCGGCGTCCCGGATCGCACGGACGCGTGGCGTGGTGGCGTGGAGGACGCGACCGAGCCGTGGCGCGCGGGTGTGCATCTGAGCGATTGGCCGGCGTGGGACGCAGGCCCCGAGTACCACATGTGGAAGAAGCGCGCCGAGGGGAACGACCCTAACAGGTGAGCGCTCCCGCTCAGGCGACAGCCCTGGGCCGCGTCGCGAACCAGATGTAGAGTGGCGTGCCGGCGAGCACCACCAGGAACCCCCACATCGCCACCTCCGCACCGACCCCGTAGATCGTGTACATCACAAAGACGAACGCCACGGGCGCGATCACATGCGCGTGCCGGCGTTCCGCCGCCGTATACCGGCTGTGATCACGCCGGGCTAGCATCAGCTCGGCGGCGGCGGCGTAGAGGTGCGGCAGAAGCGTCGTCAGCACGGACAGGAGCACGATGAAGTTGAACACCTCGAGCAGCGTCTTGCTGAACAGGAGAAAGAGCATGATGCTGGCGACCGCGGTGCCGACGACGAGCGAGACGTGCGGTGTGCCGAACCGGCGGTGGACGGCGGCGAGCCGGGAGAAGAAGATGCCGTCCTGCGCCGCGCTCACTGGGATGCGTCCCGCCATAAGGATCCAGCCATTGAGCGTGCCGAGTCCCGCGATGACCGCGGTCAGACTGATCATCGTGCCAGCCCCAGGGCCCACGGCGCGCTCGACCGCCAGGGCGATCGGACGGGCGGAGGACGCCGTCTCTCCGGTGGACAGAACGCCTGCCACGGCGATGCTGGTCATGAGAAAGACCAGCGTGCCGAGCGCGTAGCCGAGCAACGTACCCCGCCGGATCGTGCGCTCCGGTGACTGCACTTCCTCGGCGGGAACGGTCGCCGATTCCACACCCGAGTACGCCCAGACCACGAGCGCCGCGCCCGCGGCGAGCGAGCCGATGCCGTGCGGCGCGAAGGGGTGGAGGTTGGCGGGGTGGAAGTGGAAGAGCGCGACGACGGAGAAGGCGAGCAGCGGGACCACGTTGAGGAACATGATTCCGATCTGGACTCGGGCGCTCTGCCGGATGCCGATGACGTTGAGCGCGCACAGTCCCCACACCAGCAGTTGCGCGAGCAGGAACTTGAGCAAGACGCTTTCGGCCAGCGTCGGTGAAAATCCGACGATGTAGCCCACCACGCCGGTGGCGATCGCCGCGTTTCCGATCACCGCGCTGAACCAGTACGCCCATACGGTCTGGAATCCCGCGAACTCGCCGAACGCTTCGCGCGCGAACACGTAGGGACCGCCGGTCTTGGGGTAGCGCGTCCCCAGGCTCGCGTAGACGAGTGCGACGAAGAGGTAGCCGAAGGCGGTCACCAGCCAGGCGAGGATCCCGAGCGGTCCCGTCTTCGCGGCGAGCGACGCGGGGAGCGTGTAGACCGACGTTCCCACCATGTTGCCGACGACGAGAGCGACGGTGCCGAGCAACGTCAGCCCGCGCACCA
>JBBQYZ010000500.1:0-3537 GCA_038208205.1 Gemmatimonadales bacterium
ACGCTGTCGCCCTACGTGCTCGACCCGGTGATGGTGGCCACGTCAGGGGATCCGTTGGTCACGCCGGACGCCATCCGCACGATGGCCGAGCGACTGATCCCGCTGGCATCGCTGGTGACACCCAACCTGGATGAGGCAGCGATCCTCGTGGGGACTCCAGTGCGCGATCCCGACACCATGGAGCAGGCAGCGCGTCAGCTCGTGCACCGCCTCGGGGCAGGCGCGGCGCTGGTGAAGGGCGGACATCTCGCGGGCGAGGTGCTCGTGGACGTGCTCTATGACGGGCGGAGCGTTCGTCGTTTCGTGCACGACCGGGTGGCCACCAGCAGCACGCACGGCACTGGTTGCACCCTCTCGGCGGCAATCACGGCTGGACTCGCGCGGGGCCGATCGATGACCGACGCCGTGGAATCCGCCCTCGGGTACGTGCGCCGCGGGCTCGCGACCGCGCCAGGTATCGGAGCGGGACACGGGCCACTGGACCACTGGGCGTGAGGAGGCTACCGACCTACCGCTTCTCCAGCGTCCCGACCCAGCGCTCCACGAGCGCCTCGAACCGTGACGCCACGAACGTCGTGGTCTCCAGGACCTCCGCATGCGACAACGGGTGCGGCGAGAGGCCCGACGCGAGATTCGTGATGCAGCTGATGCCGGCGACACGCATGCCGAGCGCGCGGGCGACGATCGTCTCGGGCACGGTGGACATTCCCACCGCGTCGGCGCCCAGGCCAGCAAGCATGCGCACTTCGGCGGGGGTCTCGTACGTGGGGCCGAGCAAGCCGCCGTACACTCCCTCCTGCAGTGGGATCCCGAGCGCCGCGGCGTGCTCGCGGAGGCTCGAGGCGAGAGCGTCATCGTATGGAGCGCTCATGTCGGGAAATCGTTCATCTCCCACCTCGACCGCGCCGATGAGCGGGTTACGGAAGGTGAGGTTGAGATGGTCGCGAATCACCATCAGGTCGCCCGCGCGGAAGGTGCGCCTGATGCCCCCGGCCGCGTTGGACACGAACAGCGTCCGCGCACCCAACGCGTGGAAGACCCGGACCGGGAAGGCCGCCAGCGCCGCGTCGTGGCCCTCATACATATGAAAGCGGCCGGCGAGCGCGATCACCGGTCGGCCTCCGAGCGTTCCACCGATCAGCGTACCGGAGTGGCCAATCACCGTCGCCGCAGGAAAACCGGGCACCTCGGCAAAAGGAACGGCGACGGCATTCTCGATGCGCGACGTCAGACCGCCCAACCCCGATCCGAGGACGAGGGCGCAGGCCGGTGACGTGTTTCCGATGCGCGCGCGGATCGAATCCGCCGCGTGCGCGGCCGCCACCACTCCGTAGGGTGACGCGGCGCTCACGCGAGCTCCCGGCGCAGGGCACGGATGTCGATCACCGCGCGTGCGACCAGCTTCTCGCGCTCCTCGTACGGCAGGAAGCAGCTCTCGAAGCCATTCAGGGCTACGCGCGACAGCTCGTCGAAGGTGAAGTCGAGCGATTCGGCGGCATGCGCGTATTCGTCGGTGAGCGTCACGCCGCTCATGAGCCGGTTGTCCGTGTTGAGCACCACGTTGAGCCCACGGTCGAAGTACTCCCGGAACGGATGCTCGGCGTACGACGGCGCGGCCTTCGTCTGCACGTTGCTGGTGAGGCAGATCTCGAGCGTGATCCGCCGGTCGTTGCAGTAGTCGGTGAGCGACGTGTCCTCGATCAGTCGGGTCGCGTGGCCGAGCCGATGCGCCCCACACACGTGCACCGCCTGGCGCACGGAGTCGGCGCCGTCGCCTTCACCAGCATGGCAGGTGCATGCCATGTCGTGCATGCGTGCGTACTCGAAGGCGCGGGCGTGATCGCGCGCGGGGTTGCCTGCCTCGCCACCGGCGAGATCGAAGCCCACGACGCCACGATGACGGTAGGCCACGGCGAGCTCGGCGACCTCGCGGGAGACGGCAGGAGGCATGTTGCGAATGGCGCAGACGATGATCCGCCCGATTACGCCGTGATCGCGCTCCGCGCGCGCCAGCCCGCGAAGCGGCGCCTCGACGGCCTGCTCCAGCGTGAGCCCCTCGCGCACGTTGAGCACCGGCGCGTAGCGCACCTCGATGTAGTGCACGCCATCGCGAGCGGCATCCTCGGCGAGCTCGTACGAGATGCGCTCGAGCGACGCTTCGGTCTGCATCACCGAGAGCGTGACGCCGAATCGCTCGAGGTACTGCTCGAGGTTGGTGGCATTGCGCACCGTCATGTACTCTCGGAGCGAGTCGGCGTCCGGTGCGGGCATCGGCCGCCCGTATTCGAGAGCGAGGTCGAGCATCGTCTGCGGACGGACGGAGCCGTCCAGATGGCAGTGCAGCTCCGCCTTGGGCAGGCGACGCAGGATGTTGCGGTCGAGTAGCGCGGTCATGCGTGTCGTTGGGGAGCGGACGCGGCCCGTCAGCGCGGGACGCCGGTGGCGATGAACCGGACGTCGCGCGGAGGCTGCACCGGTTGCTGACGAGTCGAGAGATACGCCACCAGGGCGTCGAGATCGACGATCGGGAGCACTTCCGTCCTGAGCGCCGCGCCGGAGAGGCCGAGGCCGTCGCCACCGGTGGCGAGGAAGTCGTTGAGAATGAGCGTGTAGCGGCCCTCGGAGCGGATCGTCGCGCCGCTGGCGAGTCGCACGTCGCGCACTCGCGATCCCTCCGCGGCGGCGGAGTCGTACGTCACCACGGCGCCGCTGATGTGAACGTTCGGGCGGCGAGCGACGAGCTGTTCCAGGTAGCCGCGCAGCGCGGCGCCCGTGATCGTGAGTCGGTAGAGCTGGTTCGCGAACGGTTGAATCTCGAACAGGGAGCCGTACGTCGCCTGTCCGGCGCGAAGGTTCGCGCGGATGCCGCCATTGTTCGTGATCGCGACGTCGCCCTTTCCCGCGGCACGCAGCGCATCGGCGATGATATTGCCGAGCGCGTACTCCGAGCCCGTACGGAAGAGACTCGTCGAGATCGTGGCGACCGGCCGGTCAACGAGCGAAGCGACCCGTGCGACCGCGTCGCGCACCCGGGCAGCGATCGATGCATCCGCGGCGAGCGAGTCGCTGACGACGTCGCGGACGGCCTGCGTGGGCGCGTCCGGTCCGAGGTCGATCACCGAGAACGCCGTCCCACTGGAGCGCGACTGCACGACGGGCATGCCGTTCACCGTGGTATTGACGAGCGAGTGGGTGTGCCCGCTGACAATCGCGTCCACCGGCTCGCGCAGGCGCCGCGCGAAGTCGACGATCTCCCCGTTGCAGTTGGTTGATCCGTCGCGGTCGCAGAAGGCCCCCGCGTGGGCGACGACGATCACGTAGTCGGCACCGCGGGCGCGGAGTCGCCGAGTGAGGCTGTCGACGACCGGCACAGGGTCGACGAACCGGAGGTTGGCCACGTTCGACGCGCGCGTGGTGGTCGGGGTGGCGACGGTCGCCACGCCGACCACGCCGACCTTGAGCGCACCGAGCGCGACGAGCGTATCGCGCACCTCGAACACCGTCACGCCGAGATCTCGTCCGGCCGCCGCTTTGGAG
>JBBQYZ010000501.1:0-3532 GCA_038208205.1 Gemmatimonadales bacterium
GCTCGCGACTCGGCAACTCCACGGTCTCGTAGGCCACGCAGGTCGCACCGCTTTCTAGATGCGCCTTCGTCAGCGCTTCGTCGGCGGCGAAGTGGAAGTAGGTGAAGATGAGCTGACCGTTCCGCATGTGCGGCCACTCGACCTTGATCGGCTCTTTCACCTTCATGATCATGTCGCTGTCCTTCCACGTCGCGGCCGCGTCGGGCGCGATCCGCGCACCGACTGACGTGTAGTCCTCGTCGCTGAAACCGCTGCCGAATCCCGCACCCTTCTCGACGAGCACCGAATGGCCCGCACTGACGAGCGACTCCGCGCCTGCGGGCACGAGGGCGATGCGGTTCTCGTTCGTCTTGATCTCCTTCGGAACGCCGATCTTCATGGGGGAGCGATGTAGGTCAGTAGGTGGGAATGTCGGTAGGTCGAGACGGCGCCAGGCCAGGACGACGGCAGTGAGGCGAGTGGAACGCGCGGTCCCGACCGACTCCCTTGCCGACCTACCAACCTACCCGTCTCTCGACCTACCCACGCACGTCAGATCAAAACTCGTCTCCCGGTCCGAGAGACACAACCGTCTGCTTCTCGGGCGCGAAGAATTCACGCGCCACCTCCGCGACCTGCGCGTCGGTCACGCCGTCGACGAGCGCCAGCATCTCGTCCAGCGACCGATACGGCTCCCCGTACAGCTCGACTCCGGCGCACCGGTACATCCGGGCACTCACGCTCTCGAGGGAGAGAGTGAGCTGCCCTTTCAGCTGGTTCTTGCCCATCGCAAGCTCGTCCGCCGGGAGGCCGTTCGCCGCGACCTCCGCCAACTCGGCGTCGATCGCGTCCAGCGCCTGGCGGGCCGTCTCGGGCCCCGTGCCCACGTACACCCCGTGCATGCCGACGTCGGCGTGAAACGAATGGAAGGTATAGACGGCGTACGCGAGGCCAAGCTCCTCGCGCACGCGTTGGAAGAGACGCGAGCTCATCCCCCCGCCGAGCATCGCGCTCAGGAGCACCAGCGCGTGGCGCCGCGGATCACCGTACGCCACCGTAGGGCTCCCGACGACGATATGCGTCTGCGCCCCCTCGCGACTGACGTGCTTTCTCACCGCGGCGTCCGAGCGCGGCGCTGGCACGTCGAGGCGTGACGCATCGCCTGCTTCGCGATCCGTCCACCCGGTGCGCTCCAGCGTGGCAAGCAGCGCGTCGTGGTCGACGTTACCCGAGGCAGCCACGATCAGCTGCCCGGGATGATACGCGCGACGGTGGAGCGCTTCCAGGTCCGCAGTCTTGATGGACGAGACTGTGTCCCGCGTGCCGAGGATCGAGTAACCGTAGGGGTGAGCGCCCCAGAGGGCCTCGCTGTGAAGCTCGAACACGAGGTCGTCCGGCGTGTCGTCCACCATGCCGATCTCCTCGAGCACGACTTTCCGCTCGAGCGCGAGATCGGACTTCCGGAGCAGCGGCGCGAACACGAAGTCGCCGATCACGTCGGCCGCCACGTCGAGGTGCTCGTCGAGCACGCGCGCCTGGTAGACGGTGTGCTCTCGCGACGTATAGGCGTCGAGCGAGCCTCCCAACGCCTCGAGCTCCAGGGCGATCTGCTTCGCCGATCGGCGGGCGGTTCCCTTGAACACCATGTGCTCGAGGAGGTGCGAGACGCCCATCTTGTCTCGCCGCTCGTGGATCGAGGCGGCGCGCACCCAGGCCCCGAACGCAACCGACCGCACTCCCGGCATCTGCTCCGAGAGTACGGTCAGTCCGTTCGGCAGCAACGTCCGGCGGAATGCGCCCGCCGGCGTGTCGCCGCGCCCCACTAGCGGCGCGAGCGGCCCCCGGCCCCGCCACTGCCGCTGCGAGAACGCGGACGCTCGCCATCCTCGCGCGGCGGGCGGTCACCCTCCGGACGCGGCGGGCGCGGCTCCTCCTCCGGCATGCCCTCGGGACGCGGCACGAGTGCCTTCATCGAGAGACGGAGCCTGCCACGCTCATCCCGGTCGAGCAGCTTGACCGTGACCCGGTCGCCCTTGTTGACCACGTCCTCGGTCTTGTCGGTGCGGCCGTGCTTCAGCTCCGAGATGTGCACGAGTCCCTCGGTGCCCGGCATGATCTCGACGAAGGCGCCAAAGGCCGTCGTGGTCTTCACCGTCCCCTCGTACGTCGCGCCGATCTCCGGCTCGGCCGTGATGGCCTGCACCATCTGCCGCGCGCGCTGCATTGCCTCGCCGCCGACGGCGGCGATGGTGACGAGGCCCGTGTCGTCCACCGTGAGCTCCGCTCCCGTCTCGTCCTGGATGCCGCGAATGGTCTTGCCCTTGGGACCGATCAGGTCACCGATCTTCTCGGGGTTGATCATCATCGTCACGATGCGCGGCGCATAAGTGCTGAGCTCCGGCCGCGCGGCGTCGAGCGCCTTGTTCATCTCGCCAAGGATGTGCAAGCGGGCTTCCTTGGCCTGCGCCAGCGCCTCCTTCATGATCTGGAGGTCCAGGCCGTCGATCTTGATGTCCATCTGGATGGATGTGATGCCCTGCGCCGTTCCCGCGACCTTGAAATCCATGTCGCCGAGATGGTCTTCGGTGCCGAGGATGTCGGTGAGGATCGCGTACTTCTTCCCTTCCTTGATGAGTCCCATCGCCACGCCCGCGACGGCGCCGCGGATCGGGATGCCGGCGTCCATCATCGCCAGCGAGCCGCCGCAGACGGTCGCCATCGAGCTCGAGCCGTTGGACTCGAGGATCTCGGACACGATGCGAAGCGTGTACGGGAAATCCGAGAAATCCGGCAGCACGCTCTGGAGCGCGCGCTCGGCCAGGTTGCCGTGACCGATCTCGCGTCGCGACGTGCCGCGGACCGGGCGCACCTCACCCGTCGAGAAGGGGGGGAAGTTGTAGTGCAGCATGAACGACTTGGTCGTCTCGCTCGGCGAGTCGATGGAGTCCAGCCGCTGCACGTCGTTCGCCGTTCCGAGCGTGATGGCGACGAGCGCCTGCGTCTGCCCGCGTGTGAACAGGGCCGACCCGTGAGCGCGCGGGAGCAGTCCCGTGTCGACCGAGATCGCGCGGACCTCGTTCGTGGCACGACCGTCGACGCGTTTCTTGGTCGTCAGGACCTGCGCGCGGAGCGCGTTGTACTCGAGATCCCCGAGGATGTGGTGGATCTCCTTGGCGTTGTCGGGCAGATCGGCGGCGAACGACTCGGCCACCGACTTCTTGACGGCTTCGACGGCCTGGACGCGCGTCTGCTTGTCCTTCTGGTTGAGCGCCTCGCCGATCTTCACGTCTGCGGCGGCCTTCACCTTGTCGGCGAGCCCCGCGGTCACCGTCGCCTTCACCCAGTCCATCTTCGCGACCTTGGGCACGAGCTTGAGCAGCTCGTCCTGATAGCCGATGAGCTCCTTGAGTCCGCCCTGCGCGACCGTCAGCGCCTCGACGACGTCCTCCTCGCTCACCTCGAGCGCCCCGCCCTCGACCATCATGATCGAATCACGACCGCCGGCGACGACGAGCTCCATGTCACTGTACTCGAGCTGCTGGAACGTGGGGTT
>JBBQYZ010000502.1:0-3523 GCA_038208205.1 Gemmatimonadales bacterium
GGAGGGCGGTGTTGGGGCGATCGGGGAAGGAACTCATGCTTTCGGGTCTCCTGTGGATGCGGCGGGGGCAATCGACTGTACGACTGACACGTGGCGCATGTCCGAGACGTCCCTCTCCGACACGCCGTTCTACGCGGCCGCGAATTCGCGCGGTCGGAGCTTCGCTCTACTTCGGGTACGCAGCTCAGCAGGACCCCGATCAGGTCATCGGCGAGCTGTAGCGGCGGTCACATACCCTTCGACGAGGTCAGCCGGGGAGGTAGCGCTCGCGCAGGGCTTCGATGGTGTGCGCTGGCAGGACGTCGACGTCGAGCAGCTGCCCGAGGGTCATGGGCAGGAAGGTCGACTGATCCTCCAAGAGCTCTCGGTACTGGGCGCACGCGTCCGCGAAGTCGGTGTTGCCGGCAGGGTGGACGACGACGTAGCGGCCCCAGCTCCACGAGCCGCTCATGTGCTGGAGCATCGAGAGCAAGAGCAGGTGCTCGAGCCACATCTCGGAGAGCACCGTCCTGTTGACCGCGTCCAGCGCGCCCGGCTTGAAGACGCCCGACCGTTCGAAGACCTCCAGGTACCGGGGGAGGTTGCACGGCCTCGGGATCTCGCGTTTGATCCGCTCGTGGTACTTGGTGTCGACGCCGACGACCCCCCGCCTCCCGTCGCCGACGTCGAGCACGAAGGCCACATCAAACGCGCGGAGGCTGTTGAGGTACGCGGGATCGAGGCGGCCCGGCGAGTGCGCGAAGCGAACGTCACACACGGTGCCGGGCGCATCCGGCCACCAGGCGTGGACGGCCCGGTCAGCGAGCTCCAGGTCGCTCGCCAGGTCGCCGAACAGGTTGAAGCACATCGCCGCCGACGAGAGGAGGTCGGCCCACAGTCGCTGGTGATCGAAGCTCTGGTGAGCCTCGGTGATCGATGTCCGGGCCTTCGCCGCCGCCAGCGCTTCGGCGGTGAGGAAGTTCGCGCCGGTCTCACGGGCGTAGGCGAGCGGGAGACGGCTTCCGACGAGCCGCTCCGGCCCACCGCCTGGTCGCGGCGCGATCGGTTGTGAACCGACGGGATGCCCGTGCGCCTCCCGCCACTTCGCCTGGTGGTAGCGCAGCCTTCGACGGAACTCGGTCATCGCCGGCCGCCGCGGCACATGATCTTCGGCTTCCCAGCACTGCGCTGCTTCGAGCTCTTTTCGCGACGCAGTTCCGCTCACGTCGACACCGTAGGTTCAGCCCACCGGCATGAGCCACGAGGGCATCCCTGAAGCGCCGTTGTGGGGCACCATGTGGCGAGCGATACAGGGTCCACGTGAGCCGGTAGAGGTCAATAGCCTCCGAGTCGACTTGTCGTCCGGTTCTGGCCGTGTACCGGCGGAAGCCGTCCGGTGCCCCGTAGTCGAGCATCCACAGGTCACGCTCGGGTGGCGCGAGGCCGACAGTGTCCCAGTCGATGAGGAACAGGTCGGTGCCGACGCGCATGAAGTTCGCGGGGTGCGGTTCGCCATGGGTGATGACGAGCCCACGGCCGAACCGCGCGACCCGCGCGGTCAGCTCGTCGAATGCCAGCCAGTCAATGACGATCTGCGCGTTCACTGCGAGCAGCCGGCGGGCGGGTTCGGCGAACGGACCTTCCGACCACGAGTGGTCAGTGTCACGAAGCGCCTCCTCGAGCGCTGATCGCCCCGGCAGCTCGAGTCCTTGCCGGGCCGCATGAGGCAGTAGGTGCGTCGATTGATGGAGTTCGGCCAGCAGATCGAGCGCTTGGTGACGCTCGGCTGGGGTGCATTCGGTCCGCGTAATCCCGTCGACGCCGCGGGGGCACGCCCGGGAGACTGTTCGTCGTGTCGATCCGCATGCACGACGAGGAGGTCGATGTAGGCGACGCGCTCGTGCGCCGTCTCCTTGCGAGTCAGATGCCCGATCTCGCCGACCGGCCGCTCACGATCATCGAGCCGTGGGGCACCGACAACGCCATCTGGCGCTTGGGCGACGATCTCGTCGTGCGTCTGCCCCGCATTCACTGGGCAACCGGACAGATCGACCTCGAAGCAACGTGGCTGCCGCGCCTTGCCCCGCACCTCCCCGTCGCCGTGCCAGAGCCAGTCGCCGTCGGTGAGCCCGGCCACGGCTACCCCTACCGGTGGGCGGTGCATCGGTGGATACCGGGCGACGGCGCCGCACTGGACCGGGTTGACGATCCCGTCCGATTCGCCCTCGATCTCGCAGAGGTCATCCGCGAGCTCCAGACGGTGCCGACCGACGGCGCTCCCTCAGCCGTCAACCGGGCGCGTCCGCTGCAGGAGTATGACGAGTTGACCCGCCTCGCGATCGACTACGCCAGCAACCTGATCGATTCGGCGGCTGCCAACGCTGTGTGGGAGGAAGCGCTGGCGGCACCGCCGCACGACGGCCCACCCGTCTGGGTTCAGGGGGACGTCGAGGGGAACTGCCTCGTGCGCGACGGCCGGCTCTGCGGCATTGTCGACTGGGGTTCGGCGTGCGCGGGCGATCCCGCCGTCGACGTGCAGGTGGTGTGGTCGCCGCTCTTCACCGACCGCTCTCGCCGTGCATTCCTGGACGCCCTCGATGTCGATGACGCCACCCTCGCTCGCAGCCGCGGCGCGGCCATCAACCAGGCGTGCGCCGCGCTGCCGTACTACATGCACACCTATCCATTGATCGTCGAGCGGTCGTGGCACAAGTTGGCGTCGCTCGGCGTACGGCCGCTGACCACTGCGTAAACAGCGTTCGGTGACACCCTGGAGACGTGCCCGTCACGTTCCGTCGACTTGCCAAGGCTGATCTTGCGATGTTGCACCGCTGGATCAACGAGCCGGGGGTGGTGCAGTGGTAGGAGGGTGACGATGTCTCGTGGGAAGCGGTTGTCCGTGACTACGACCCGGCGTCGCGCACTGGCGAAAGCCGGCTTCCGTTTCGTTGGAATCATCGGACCTCGTGCCTGCGCCTCCGGAGCCCTGAACGTCATTCGCGCCCGCGAGCCGGTGTTTGGGGACGCTCCGTTTCAGTGGCGCCTCGTGTATCCTTACTCTGACAAATAAGTAAGGAGGAGTGGTGGACGCTGCGGCGAAGGTGACTTCGAAGGGGCAGGTGACCGTCCCGAAGGCAGTGCGTGATGCGCTGGGCATCAAGGAGGGCGACGAGGTCGTGTTTCGAGTTGAGGGCAATCGTGCCGTGCTTGCCCGGACACCCGAGTTCCTCGCTCTGGCTGGTTCGATCCGGGTGCCCGCAGCAAAGCGCAACGTCGCGTGGGATGACGTGATCCGCCGCACGAGGTCGGATCGAGCTGCGGCGCGCCGTTGAGCGCGTTCGTCGACACCAACGTGCTCGTCCGACATCTGACAGGTGAACCGGCGGACTTGGCGGGCCGCGCGACTGCCTACCTCGGCTCGGAGCGAAACCTCTTCCTCACCGACCTTGTCGCGGCCGAGACGGTGTACGTGTTGGAATCGTTCTACGAAGCGCCTCGCGACGAAGTGGCCCGAGCAGTGCGATCGCTTGTGGCGTGCGACTCG
>JBBQYZ010000503.1:0-3522 GCA_038208205.1 Gemmatimonadales bacterium
AGGACACGGGCATCTGGTCGTCGAGGGTCGCGATCCCCTCCTGCAACGCGACCGCAGCCGTGGCGAGCTTCCAGGTTGAGCCCGGCGGATAGCGACCCTGGATGACCTTGTTGTAGAGCGGGTGCCGCGGATCCTCGTTCAGAGAGCGCCAGAGCTCGGTCGATACGCCTCCGATGAACCTGTTGGGATCGTACGTGGGAGCGCTGTAGAGCGCGAGCACCGCGCCAGATTTCGGCTCGAGCGCTATCGCGCCGCCCTGGAGCGAGTCGCCAAACAGCTCCGAGGTGAACTTCTGGAGGTCGAGATCGACGTTGGTGTGAAGCGGCTCCGCGGGAACCGGAAGTAGATCCTGACGCGCTCCGGCCTCGCGGACCACGCGTCCGTGTGCGTCCACCTCGACGAATCGCATACCCTCCCGTCCCCGCAGATCCTTCTCGTACTGCTTCTCGAGCCCGCCCTTCCCAATCTGCTGCCCGGTCTTGTAACCCTGATACTTGGGCGAGGACAACTCCGTCTCGGTGATCTCCCCGACGTATCCGACAAAGGAGGCGACGGCTGGCCCGTTGGGGTAATAGCGCTTGGGCGCCGATTGGATGACCAGTCCGGGGAAGTCCATGCGCCGTTCCTCGAGCACCGACACCACGTCGAAGGAGGCGTCGGCGAGCACCACGGTGGGTCGGTTTGGCGCGCGGCGGTATCGTCGCACCGACGCCTCGACCTGCTCGGGCGAGAGTTGAATCACCGACGCCAGGCGTTGGAGCGAGGCGCGCAGCGAGTCGGCGCTGGGACTGAGGATCGAGACCGAATAGCCCGGCACGTTCTCGGCGATCACCTGGCCGCGGCGGTCGTAGATGATCCCCCGCGGCGCCGGCAATGGAACCTCCCGCAACCGGTTCTCCTCCGACTGCAGCGCGTAACGCGAGTTCTGGACGATCTGCGTGCGGAAGAACGCCGTCAGCAGCAACCCGAACACGACGGCTAGCCCGCCCGATGCCAAGCGCGCCCGCCGCTGGACGTCGTTTGGATGAAAGCTCATGCCGCGGGCGCGCCTCGCAGAATCGGACGCAGGACGACGAGCGTCACCAGGCCGCCGGCCGCGGTCGCCACCGCCGCCAGCGGCGACCAGATGAAGATCTGTGCGAGCAAGTCACGCCCCGCTCCCTGATGCTGCGCCAACACGTACACCACGTCGAATACCCACTTGCCGAGAAAGAAGAAAAACGCGTTGAGCGGCATGTCATCGGCGAAAAACACCGCCTTGAGCCACGAGGCCGCGAACCCCACCACACACATCGCCAGCGCTCCGGCGCCGAACCCCTGCAAGACGAGCGAATCGGCCACGATGCCCATCGACAGCCCGAGCAGCGCGGCGTTTCCGGGCCGGACGCGGATCGCCGCCAGCAGAAGCGCGATCACCAAAAAGTCCGGAGAAGCGCGCCAGCCGAGAAGGGGGCGCAGCGTGAAGTGCAGCACGACGAGTATGGCAAACGCCACCAGCGTGCGCACGAGGTCGGTCGGTCTCACGGGCGTTTCCGGGCGGTGGAGTCTCGCGTGACGCTGGTGTCCCTCGCCGCCGGCCGGTCGCGGCCGCTCGCGGTGCCGGCTAGTGCGGCAACGGTCGCCGTGTCAGCGCCGCGTGGGAGCGTCGAGTCGGCCTTCCGCTCTTCCGGCCAGACGTCCTTGACGCCGGCCGCCGAGCGTTGAGGGAGAAGGACCATCACGCTGCTCATCTCGGCGGGCGGCACGGCGGGGCGGAGCAGGTAGGTGCGCGCCCAGATCTCGGGAGTCTTGAGCTCGGCGAGAACGACCCCGACGGGAATACCTCGTGGAAACACGCCGCCCAGTCCCGAGCTGACCACCAGCGTGCCCGGCTTGAGCGAGCTGCGAATAGGCACGCCGCGCATCTCCAGCAGGTACCGGTCCGGCTCTCCCCCCAGGTGGGCCGCGACGATGCCGAAGGTACTCCCATCGGCGGCCATGGCGCTGACGCGAAAGTCGGGGTGGGCCCAGACGATCCCGACGCTCATCGAGGGATCCACGTTTCGCACCAGCCCCACGACGCCATCCGGGGCGATGATCGGGCTGAACGGCCGGACGCCGGCGCGCGATCCGACCGACAACGTGACGCTGTACTCCTCTCCCACGCCGCGCCCCTGCAGCACCTCGGCGGGAACGAATCCCCACCTCAGCTGCTGACCCAATCCGAGCAGGCGGCGCAGACGCTCGTTCTCGCCCTGGACGCTGGCCAGCATGTACGAGCGCAAGACGAGACTGTCGTGCGCGGCCACGCGTTCGTCGCGCGTGAGCCAGGCCCGGCGACTCCGCTCGGCGTTGCGCTGGAGCGCGATCAGCGGCGCCACGAGGGTGCGCCGGAGCGCGGTGGCGATCGGATCGCGGAGCCGGTCGGGAAGTCCCTGCGCAATCATCGACAGCACAATGCAGACGCCAAGCAGCACCGTGTCCCGCCGGCCGAAATTACGTGCCACGGGCGCCACGGTTCAGCTCACGGACTGAGGACCGACCAGTATTTTTCCTCGTCGTCCAGGATACGGCCCGTTCCGCGCACCACGCAGGTGAGCGGATCCTCGTCGACGTGAATCGGGAGATTGGTTTCCTGGCTGAGCAGCAGGTCGAGTCCCCGGATGAGCGCCCCGCCCCCCGTCATCACGATCCCACGGTAGACGATGTCGCTCGCTAGCTCCGGAGGCGTAATCTCGAGAGCACGGCGGACCGCGTCCACGATCTGCTGAATCGGCTCCTGGATCGCTTCCCGGATCTCGCTCGAGTGCACGCGCACCGTCTTGGGAATGCCGGAGACGAGGTCGCGTCCCTTGACCTCCATCTCGCGTTCCTCTCCCACCGGCGCGGCGGAGCCGATCTGAATCTTGATCTGTTCGGCAGTCGGCTCGCCGATCAGCAGGTTGTAGTTCTTTCGCATGAACTGCACGATGGCGATGTCGAGCTCGTCGCCCCCGGTCCGGATGGAGGTGTCGCTGACGATCCCGGACAGCGCAATGACGGCGATCTCGGTCGTCCCGCCTCCGATGTCGATGACCATGTTCCCGGTGGGCGTCTCCACTGGCAGCCCGACACCAATCGCCGCCGCCATCGGCTCGGCGACCATGTAGACCTCCTTCGCGCCCGCGCCCAGCGCCGAATCACGTACGGCCCGCTTCTCGACCTCGGTGATCCCCGACGGCACGCAGACGATGACGCGCGGCTTCACCTTGAAGATGTGATTGTCAATGATCAGGGTGAGGAAGTAGCGGAGCATCTTCTCCGTGACATCGAAGTCGGCGATCACGCCATCCTTCATCGGTCGGACCGCGAGAATCCCGTCAGGCGTGCGCCCGAGCATGCGCTTCGCCTCGAGTCCGACTCCTTTGATCTTGCCCGTCGCACGATCGATCGCGACCACCGATGGCTCGTTCAGGACAATTCCTTCCCCTTTGACGTAAATCAGAGTGTTGGCGGTGCCGAGGTCGACGGCAATCGCATTGGCGGGAAAGAGTGATCCCGACT
>JBBQYZ010000504.1:0-3520 GCA_038208205.1 Gemmatimonadales bacterium
AGGCGCTCGCCTACGGCGTCTACGCCCGCGACGCGGCGCAGTACGACGACCGCATCAAGGCGTTCAAGCTCAAGTGACGTCGCCCGTAGGTCGGCGTTTGCGACGACCGTCACGGCGAAACTCGTTCTCTCGGAGGAAGGACGATTCCTTCCGTCGGGGGACCGAGCCCAAATTCCGCCGGAAGGAATCATCCTTCCTCCTGGGGACCCGGCGCTCGCGAAGGGCGAGCGGCCATCAGGCCCGCAGGTGGGTCAGGACAACGAGGGCGCGCTTGTGGTCGTCGGGCGTGTCCGCCACGCCGAGCTTCTGCTCGCCCTCTGCACGTACGCGGGTGACCTCACGCCCGCGGGGTCGGTGGTCATGGGCCTCGCCCCAGAGCAGCGCCGAGCCTGTTCGACGTGCTCGCCGCCACCGGTTTGTCGTCCCCTCGCTGCGGCGCCATACGTCGGACGTGGCTCCCACCGGCGATGCGAACCCGTGTCAGGTATTAAGCGACTCAACGACCAATCAGAGTCAACATGAAGGCGGTTTGAAGCGGAACATGCACGGGGCGGGCGCCGACCTGACCGCAGCTGGTCATCTGTGCGACCGGACGCCGCTGTCGCTCGGCCCGTTCACCGTCACCCCGTTCCTCGTTGACCACAGCGCGTTCGACGCCTACGCGGTGCTCATCGAAGCCGGTGGTTCGGCTTCTGTACTCCGGCGACATCCGTGGCCACGGCCGCAAGCAGCGGTCGTTCGAGCATCTGCTCCGGCACCCGCCCACCCACGTCGACGCACTGCTCTTGGAGGGTACGAACATCCGGCCGGGCACCGAGACCAGTGGCCTGAGCGAAACGGATGTCGAGCACCGGACGGCGGAGCTATCACGGGCCTCGCCAGGAATGGTCCTCGCCGCCTACTCCGCCCAGAACATCGACCGGCTCGTGACCTGTTCCGAGCCGCCAAGCGCAGTCAGCGACTGTTCGTCATGGACCTGTACACGGCGACCGTCGCTCGGGCGACCGGACGCGAGACGATTCCGCGGGCCGAGTGGGAGGACGTCCGGGTCTTCGTGCCGCTCAGCCAGCGCATCAAGGTCAAGCAATCCGAGGAGTTCGAACGCACCAACCGGGTGCGGGCGCACAGGCTGTTCCCGGAGGACCTGTCGGCGCTGGCCGGCAAGCTTCTGCTCACATTCCGCGAGTCGATGGCGAGCGAACTCGCGAAGGCCGACTGCCTGGCCGGCGCGCACCTGGTCTGGTCGATGTTGCCCGGGTACCTCGATGAGCGCTCCGGCGTGCGCCTGCGTTCCTGGCTGGGCTACCACGCCGTGCCGTTGACGGAGCTGCACAGCTCCGGTCACGCGAGCGTCTCGGACCTGCAGCGGTTTGCTGCTGCCATCGACGCCCGGGCGCTCGTGCCCATCCACACGCGCGAAGCGGCTCGATATCCGGACTGTTCTCCAACGTTGAAATACGCCGAGATGGGGAATGGTGGCCGGTGTGATGCCGACGCGCATCATCCCACGCACCGAAATCATGCGGCGCTACCAGCGGCTTCGAGCGATGACTCAGTCGGAGCGGCTCGAAGAGGCTAAGCGCCTGCTTGCGCATCCGGACGAGCTCGCGGCCGAGTTCGCCGCAAGCGTGGCGGCGTTCGCTGCGTACAAGAACCTCGACGAGCACTTCTACGACTCGCGGCCGAAGCACAGCTACAACCCGCACGAGTTGAAGAGGACCTACGACGTCACGCTCAGGCTCGAAGCTCAGAGAAGCACCCGACGGTGGAGAGCCCCGGGAAGCAGCTGATGAGCGGATCGCGAGCGTCGGCAGCATCATCCAGAACAGTCCCGCGCTACAGGACGCGCTCAAGCTGCGCGGAGGCCGCTAGAAGATCGCTTGCGGGCACCGTTCAAACGAGAACCACCAGTTCAGTGGCCCCGGTATCTAAACGACTCTAACGACTCTAAAGGACTCTAAATCGAATGGTAGGGTGGACGCATGCCGAACCCGTTCCATGCCAGCTTCGGAGTCAGCCCGCCGCTGCTCGTTGGTCGCGATCGCGTGCTCGAAGACTTCGTCGAAGCGCTAGAGGACGGTCCGGGCTCGTCCGGGCGCGCGACCCTGTACACCGGCGCACGCGGGGCCGGAAAGACCGTCATGCTCAACGCGGTCGAAGATCGCGCGAAGGAGCGCGGCTGGCTGGTCATCAGCGAGACGGCCACACCGGGGTTCGTCGCGCGGATCACACAGCAGCATCTCCCCCACCTGCTGCGCGACTTCGACCCGGAGGCGGTTCGGCGCCGCATGACGGGTGTGACCGCTCCGCTCAACGTCAAAGCCGGCCTGCGCAATCAGATCGCGCTGCTGACCGATCTGCTCGTCCAACATGGCACGGGCATCCTGGTCACTCTCGACGAGATCCACCAGAATCAAGTCGAGGAACTGCGCGAGTTCGCCACCACAGTGCAGCACGCGTTCCGAGAAGGCCGCGAACTCGCATTCGCGGGCGCCGGACTGGCCGCCAGCGTGAGCGACGTCGTCAACGACGAGGTCCTCACCTTCCTGCGCCGCGCCGAGCGCCACGTTCTGGGCTCGGTACCGCGGTCCGACGTCCAACGCGCCTTCCGTGAGCCCATCGAGACGGCTGGTCGAAGCATCGGCGACGCCGCACTGCAGATCATGGTCGAGGGGGCCAGCGGGTATCCCTTCCTGCTGCAGCTCGTGGGTGCACAGACCTGGCGGCTGCATCCCGCCGTGGCCGAGATCACCGTCGACGACGCAACGCTCGGCGTCACACGAGCACGCCGTCGCCTCGGAGCGCTCATCCACGAGCCGGCGCTCAGCGCCGCGTCGGACATCGACAAGTCGTTCCTGCTGGCGATGGCCCAGGACGACGGACCGTCCAAGATGGCCGATATCCAGCAACGACTCGACGTCGACGTCAACTACGCCAGCCAGTACCGGCTACGGCTGATCGCAGCCGAGCTGATCTACCCCACCCGCCGCGGCTACGTCGACTTTGCGCTGCCGTACCTGCGTGAATACCTACGCGCACACGCCGCCGCAGACGTCTGAGCCACACTTCGAGCCAAGCCCGCGTACAACGCCTGTGGGCCGCCGGGTGCGGCGTGCGAGGCTCGCGAGATCGTCCTGTGCGATCTCGACAGTTACCCGAGGTCTGGCGGGCCGACGAGATCTCCGAGGCCGGCGCTCAGCTTGCGCGATTCGCACAGTCTCGCCCGTTGGCCCGGCTCTCGAGCCAGTTCCAGCCACCGGTCCTGCTGGTCGCGAGCTGGCGAGCTGGTCGACTTCGACAGATCGCCGACGTTTCTGCTCCAGCTGCTACCGGGGTTGAATCGCCGGCCGGCTCAGGTGGGCTCAGTGCTCCGGGCGCGGCTACGATGGAACGCATGCGCGACGAGTCGACCTTCCGCGTCAAAGCGGGCCTCGCCGAGATGCTCAAGGGCGGCGTCATCATGGATGTCGTCAACGCCGAGCAGGCCAAGATCGCCGAGGACGCCGGTGCGGTCGCGGTG
>JBBQYZ010000505.1:0-3515 GCA_038208205.1 Gemmatimonadales bacterium
GTACCATCCGGCCGCGTCACCCAGTTCGATCGCGACGAGTTCGCCCTGCTCTTCATGTCGGGCACCGGCCAGGACCGCGAGGTGCGCGCAACGCGCTATTCGCCCCAAGGAACCCGTTCGCGCGAGCAGTCGCTGGCGGAGCTGAGCGACGTCGACCTCGTTCGCCTCTTCCAGCACTCGCAACCGAGCGAGATGTCGCCCGAGGCCGGCTACACCTCGTGATCGCGTCGGGCGGGCCGACCCTCTACGTCGACCTGCACATGCATTCGACGGCGTCCGACGGCTCACGTGCCCCGGCGGACGTGGTGCGTGCGGCGAAGCGGGCGTCGCTGGCGGCCATCGCCCTGACCGATCACGACAGCGTGGCGGGGCTCGCCGAGGCCCACGCGGTCGGCATGGAGCTGGGCGTGCGTGTGGTCGGTGGCATCGAGCTGAGTGCGGTCGAGGGGGAGACGGAGACCCACCTGCTCGGGCTTCATCTGCGAGATACCGGCATCATCGACGCTCGACTAGCGGATCTGCGCGGCATGCGCGAGCGGCGCGCCCGGGAAATCGTGGAGCGTCTCAACGAGCTCGGCGTCCCGATCGCGTACGACGCCGTGCTGGTGCAGGCCGGCACCGGGGCGCTGGGCCGGCCGCATGTGGCGCGCGCGATGATCGCCGAAGGCTGGGCGGTCGATGCGCGCGACGCCTTCGACCGCTACCTCGGCGCCGGCCGCCCGGCATTCGTGGCGAAGGAGCAGCTCGGGATGCGCGACGCGATCGACATGGTGCACGCCGCGGGCGGCCTCGCCGTCCTGGCGCATCCCGGACACTCGGGCACGCGCGAGCGGCTCGAAGCGCTGCGCGCCTTGGGGCTCGATGGCGTGGAAGTGAAGCACCCGGGCCATTCGCCCTCCGAGACGTCTCGCTTGCGAGCCCTCACCGAGCAGCTCGGCCTCGTGGCCAGCGGAGGCTCGGACTGGCACGGTGCCGCCGATGGACCGCGTACGATCGGCATGATGCAGGTGCCTGCCACGTGGCTCGAGCTCCAGGATGCGCGCCTGTCGCCGGTCGACGGCGCTCCGACAGCCTGACGGGAGCGCCGTGACGTCGCCCCGTGTGCGAATCGCTCTCGTCACCGGCGCGGGCCGGCGCGTCGGCCGCGCGATCGCCCTCGCGCTGGGCGCGCGCGGGCTGCACGTCGTGGTGCACCACCACGAGTCGCGCGACGGCGCGGCCGAGACCGCGCGCCTGATCCGAGACGCGGGAGGTCGAGCCTCGCTCGCCAGAGCGGACCTCGGGAACCCGGCCGCGGTGGAGGGACTCATCGACGAGGTGGTGCGCAGCGAGGGCGGTCTGGACGTCCTGATCAATTCGGCTGCCGTCATGCTGCGCACGCCGGTCGGTGACACCACGATCGCGGAGTGGGACGCGATGTTCGCGATCAACGTCCGGGCGCCGTTCTTTCTCGCGCAGCGTGCGGCACCCGCCCTTCGCGCTGCACGCGGCTCGATCGTCAACATCGCCGACCTGGCCGCGTTCGAGAGCTGGCCGGCGTACGTGCCCCACGGAATGACGAAGGCGGCGGTCGTGCAGATGACACGAGCGCTGGCGCGCGCTCTGGCGCCGGAGGTGCGGGTCAACACCGTGGCGCCCGGCGCGGTGTTGCTCCCCGAGCGCTGGACGGACGCCGATGCGGAGCGGCTGCGCTCGACCACGCCGTTGCAGCGCCTCGGCAGCCCCGACGACGTGGCCGGTGCCGTCTGCTACCTCGTGGACGCCAGCTACGTGACGGGCGAGGTGATTCGCGTCGATGGTGGACGGCACGTCAGGACCTGAGTCGACGGCGCGGCTCGTCCGCGAGACCCAGCACTTCGGCAGGATCGTGGTGGTGGGCGGTGGCTGTTACGGCAGCTACTACATCCGACAGCTGGCGCGGGCGGAGCGTGCCAACGCGCTGCGCTGGTCCTCGGTGGTCGTCGTCGACCGTGACGCAGGATGCGCCGTGGCCGCGCTGCCGGTGTCCGCCCGACCGTCGTCGCTGCAGGTGGTGTGCGACGACTGGCATGCCTTCTTCGGCCGCTACCTCGACGCCGCGGCGGACGAAGGCGGCGCCGACCACGATGCGATCGTACCGTCGCCGCTGATGCCCCACCTGATGGCCGACTGGCTGCTCGACCGCGCGCGCGCGCGCTGGCCTGGCCGATCGGTGCGCACCGAACCCCTCGTGGAGGCCCCCGCCGTCCCATGGCAGCGCGCCGGCGACGACGGCACCCACTACGTGAGCTTCGCCGAGTGGATGTGCCCGATCAATTGCATCGAGCCGGTGCGCTGTCCGCACACGCGCGGCGAACGCACGTGGAGCATGCCTCCGGCCCTCGTCGCGTACGCGGATGCGCAGCGCGCCGCTGGGAGGGCCGTGGAGTCGCCGCTGGTGTTCCATTGTGCGCACCGCGCCTTCGGCGTGGGGATGATCGATGTGCAGGACGTCGTGCTCGCCGACCGCGCCATCGCCATCCGCGGCGCCGCGGGCGGCGCGGCCTTCCTGGTCGGGACGACCTCGCACTGCCATGGCGCGGTGCGGCGCATGGTCGTGGGCGTATAGGGCCGGCCGCGGGGAACGCAACGGTTCCATCGCGGACTGCTTGTGATGAGATTGCAAGAGCCGCGCGCGCCAGCGCGCTCCACCGCCCGAGGACCGTTTGGCAGAGACGCACACCTACGACGTCGTCATCGTTGGCGCAGGGCCAGCGGGAATGTGCGCTGCGCTGTACACGGGGCGCTCCATGCTCCGGACCGCCGTGCTCGAGCGCGGCGTTCCCGGCGGCGAACTGCTCAACACGGAGAAGCTCGACGACTGGATCGGCGAGAAGTCGATCCTTGGTTGGGAGCTCGCCAAGAAGTTCGAGGAGCACGCGAAGGTATTCGGCGCGGAGTTCATCACGGCGAACGTGACGACCGTCGCGCGCCGTGACGATGGGATCTTCGAGACGCGCACCGATGCCGGCGAGGTGTATCGGTCCCCCGCGGTGATCGTGACGGCCGGCGGCACGCCGGTGAAGCTCGGCATCCCGGGCGAGATGGAGTATGCGGGGAAGGGCGTGTCCTACTGCGCGATCTGCGACGGTGCCTTCTTCCGGCAGCACACCATCGCGGTGGTGGGTGGCGGTGATGCCGCGGTCGAGGAAGCCGACTTCCTGACCCGCTATGCCGAGAAGGTCTACCTCGTGCACCGGCGCGACTCGTTCCGCGCCTCCCGGATTCTGCAGGCGCGCCTGTTCGCGAATCCCAAGATCGAGGTCATCTGGAATGCCGTGACCGAGGAGGTGCTCGGTGACGATCAAGGACTCATGAACGGACTTCGTATCCGGGACGTGATCTCCGGCGCGACCCGAGTGCTCGACGTCACTGGCTGCTTCGTGTTCGTCGGCTTCAGGCCGAACACGGGCGTGATCGACGGTCACTTCGAGCACGACGACATGGGCTACGTGATGACCGACACGATGATGCAGACGTCGATCAAAGGGTTGTTC
>JBBQYZ010000506.1:0-3514 GCA_038208205.1 Gemmatimonadales bacterium
CCTGCCAGCCGGGGAGCATCTTGTCGCGCGAGAGCGAGTAGATCAACCGCGTGCAGACCGCAACGTTCGCGAGCAGCGCCGACAGGAACGCGATGAACGCGATGAGCTCCATCAGGACCGCCACGAACGACCCGAAGTGGAAGCGGAACAGGTAGATGATCGGCGACTCGTCCTGCCCCAACGTGCCTTTGATCCCGTGGGGGATCGCCATCGAGAAGACGGCGTAGATGAAGAACCCCGCCGCCGTCGAGATCAGGACGGTGCGCACCATGGCTCTCGGTGCGACGCGGCGCGGATCCCTGGTCTCCTCCGCGAGGTCGGCAGATCCCTCCCAGCCGATCAGCGTGTAGACGGGGAGCAGTACTGCGAGCATGATGGCAGTGAATGTGACTCCCCCGCCACCGACGGGGCCCGTCTGGAAGAGCACGCTTGGCCCTTCCTCGTTGGTGAAGAAGAAGAGGCCGACGCCCATCAGCGCCGCCAGGCCCACCGTACCTACGAGCTCGACCATCGCGCCGAGGTTGTTGATCCAGGTCGCGGCCCGGACGCCGATTGCGTTGATGACACAGCCCACGATGATCATCACCACGCCGAACGCCTGCACCTGGTGCCGCGTCGGATTGTCCCACAAGTACGGTGCGAACACCGAGCCCATGGCGATCGACAAGCCGGCGGTACCGGCAGTGAAGGCCAGCATCGCGGCCCAGCCTGTAAACCACCCGTAGTGCCCGTTGACGAGGCGCGCCGACCACTGGTACGCGTATCCGGTCAGTGGAAGCCGCGCCGAGAGGTGACCGTAGACCAGCGTGATGGCCATCACGCCGGCCAGTACGGGGAACCACAGCCAGATCGCCACGCCGCCCACATTGTCGAACGGCGACGAGAAGACTGTGAAGACGGCCGCCGTGATCGAGACCATGGCGAAGCCGAGTGAAAATGACGTGAAGGAGCCGATCGTCCGGCGGAGCGTTTGCCGGTACCCGAGGCCATGCAGGTCCTTGATATCCCGCTCGACTTGAGCCTGTTCTTTGACGTTGTCTGCCTCGTCGTTGCGCATTCCTGACCTCCCTAGTTTTGGATTACGACAGCTTTTCTCGATTGGCAGATCACCCACGACACCCTGCCGCCGGCGCCCTCACGAAGTCGCCTATGTGACGGTGCTGACCTCACGCGCGGCTGAGGTCGTCTCTCGCGATCGTTCGCGCAGACTCCGGCGCCGCACCTCACTCGCATTCGTATCGACACCTCCGTCATCCGTTAGCACGACGCCGTACACGTTCAATGCGCGCTCGCGCGATACCCAGCCTTCGGCCACGTCCAGCGCGACCTTCTCGACCTGTCGCTCCAACGGGTCGCCATATCCCCCGCCGCCGCACGAGATCGAGATGATCGTTTCGCCCTCGAGCAGCGACACGTTGCCGAATGGCTCCAGTTCATGCATCAGGCCGCGGCGATCGCGCCGGTGTTGCTGCGCCCGTGCGCCCGCGTGGCCGCCTCGTGTGCCGAGCGCGGGATAGACTGACCCGTCGCTGGTGTAGAGCACCTGAAGCGGAGCGTGAGTCGGCCCATACTCGACGAAGGCGCCGGGTGCGCCCCGATGCCGTCCAGCTCCTTCCGTGTCCAGGGCCAGAGACTGGGCGTGGATCCGGATGGGAAAGCGAAGCTCATCCAGCTCGACGCTGTCCCGGAACTCCATGCCGGCGTCGCCAGGCCCGCCCAGGGTAAGCCAGCCATCGGCACCGGGAGCACCGGGACCGCCGGTACAGGCCGCGAGGATCAATTGATTCACGAACTCCAGGCTCCCCGCTCGCACGTCGGTGCCTGAGATCACGCCCCATGCCGCGGGTATCGTCAACCCCGCCTCCGCGAGCCCGGCGCCTGCCGAAAACTCCGCGAACGCTCGCTGCACCATGTTCGCCACGCGATCTGACAGGTTCGTCGTCGCCACCGAGCAACTGACCGGATGCCGCGGTATTCCGACAACGCAGTTCTCTCGCAAGTGCACACGCAGCCGCCGGAAGCTTCCACCGTTAGGCGGCACGTCGCCGCCGATCGCGTTGAAGACGCCCAGCATCGCCGACGTTCGGGCGGTGGCCTCCGTCAGGTTCAAGCCGCATGGCTGACAGTCCGGGTTGTCGCGCAAGTCGACTTCGAGCCGCCCCTCCTCCTTGCTGACACGCAGGCCGGCAGTAAGGGGCACACCGTCCGGGACGCCAGGGAACGGGTCATGGCGACTGTGGACGACGATCTCTCCGTCAGGCAGCGCCCGGATCGCCGACGTCATGCGGCGCTCGCTGTAGTCAAACCATTCGCGCGTATAGGCGTGCAGAAATTCCCAGCCCAGCTCATCGCCGAGTTCATGGACGCGCCGCTCGCCGATGCGCGCGGCTCCGAGCAACGCGAGGTAGTCCCCGTGCCACTGCTCGGGGACGCGGATTCTCATCTCGCACATGCGGATGACGTCCATGCGGTCTCGGTAGCGCTCCTGTATACGGACGCACGGGAAGATGAGCGCGCCCTCCTCGTAGACGTCTACCGCCGGAGCCGAGTACGTCGTCGGCAGCGCATTGCCGCAGTCCGCCTGGTGCGCCTTCGCAAATACGGTGAACTGATGCGTGCCCTCACCGTCCACGACCGGCACGAGAATCGAATGGTCCGCTGCGTGCGAATTGCCGTGATACGGGGAGTTGTGGAGGAACGCGTCGCCGGCCGCGAGCGGCTCGTGGAACTCCTTCATCACGCGAGCCATGATGTCCGGCCCGCTCATGACGTGGATCGGCTGGCTCTCCGCCATCGCAAGCAACTCGTCGTCGCGCGTCAGAATGCAGCACGAGCAGTCCCGTCCGGTGTTCAGAACTCCCGACCGGCCGGTTCGCACGAGCGTGTTCATCATGCTCAGGACGATCGATTCGAACCGGTTTGCCACGATCGCCAGCCGGGCGCCGTCGAGATCCTGCAGACGCCTGCGTGAGGATGCGCCGGTTGTCGTATGCCCGAGCGCCGGAGGGTCGTCTTGCACACTGCGTTGGATCGGGTGGACCGCAATCCCGTCTTCCCCGCTGCGCTCCGCCCACGCGCTGGGCGGCACGACCACGGTGGTCAACTCCGATGCGACGATCGCCGGGCCTTCGATTCGCGATCCGGGCGCTACCGCGTCAAACTCGACGACGGGAGTCTCGAGCGTGCCGTGGCCGGCGAAGTACGCTTCGCGCGTGGCATGAGCGGCGGTCGCTCGATGCGTGAGAGACGGGATGTCCTTCGTTCCGATCTCGCAAGTCACCTCTGCTCGCCAACCCATCAACTCGACGTCCGACGCGGGATCCGAGATTGAAAAGACTTCGTGGTGAAGCCGGTGGAAGCCGCTACACAGGTCCCGCACCTCGGCGTCTCCGTGCAGGTCTCTCGACGCCAGCGGGAGGTCGAGCTCGTAGACCTGACTCGGGTACCGCGCCTCGGCAAAGAAGTCCACGTTCGCGTGCCGGGCGGTGGATCCGGTCTCCGCGATGAACGCCAG
>JBBQYZ010000507.1:0-3513 GCA_038208205.1 Gemmatimonadales bacterium
TCCTCTCTCAACCTGAACGCGCTGAGCGCAAGCTGTGACGAGGCAGCCACCGAGCTTGCCCCGTTGGAAGACGCTACGGACCGCGCGCGTCAACCGCGAGCACCGGATCGTGCTGACACACGATCAGCGCCTGAGCGACACAAGAGGCGTCCCGACTCGCCAGGCTTGACGAAGTATGGCCGCTGGCATTGTGCCGAGTTGGCGCGCGAGGCGACACAACCTGCTCGACGTCCTGCGCGATCGCTGGGTTCTCGCGGCATGTTCCATGAGCGCAACTGCGACAGCGTCGGCGACGGTGCGAGCAACGAGGAACATCTCCTGCGCTGACAACGTCTCCGGCGCAATCGCGGTGTCCGCCATGAAGTCCACAACCCAGCTGGCTGCCTCGGCTTCGGCGCACATCCGCAGATCGTCGCTGGACGGGCGCGGCATTGTGGCCCGCCACCTGATCCGCGATCGCGACACCAAGTTCAGTCGGGCCTTCGACGACGTCTGGCGCGCCATCGGGGCCCACATCATCCGCACGCCGGTGCGATCGCCCGTGGCCAACGCGTTCGCCGAGCGATGGGTCGGCACCGTGCGGCGGGAGTGTCTGGTGACCCAGGGCGACCGCTGGCTCGCGGCGCGCGGCGGACGGGGCGGGCGGGGTCTCGACCATCTGCTCATCGTCAACCGCCGCCATCTCGAACGAGTGCTGAAGATCTTCGTCGGTCACTACAATCGGGGCCGGCCTCATCGCGGTTTGGGTTTCCGCGCACCCGATGATCCTCCGGCGGACGCGGCGACCGCGGTGACGCTCAAGAACCTTCAGCGTCGCGAGGTTCTCGGCGGACTCATCCATGAATATGAACTCGTCGCTGCGTGACGATCGAGTTCTGACACCCAATACGGTCCGAGCGGCAGGTTCTGGCGCGCGCTGGTTCGGTCACCCGGCATGTGTGCGCCTGACCCACGTCGCGACGTACTGCCAACTGTCCTGTTGCTGCTTCACGCATCGGAACTCGACGTCGTCGCCCTCATTAAGCGTCCGATAGCCCGGCGCGTCGATCACACCGAATGAAACCCAGACGTCGGCAGGAACGTCTGGCGACATGATTCCACCCCAACCTTTGTCGGGGTTGAAGAACTTCACGCGGCCCCGACCTTCGACTTCCACAGGCTGGCGAGCGTCACGCCGTCTGGGCTTGCCCTTCGCCACAGTCGCAATCATCGCATGACGCGTAGCAATCAGTTCGGGCGCGATGGGTCGCCAGGGGCGAGGAGGCCTCGCCGTTCGACCCCGACGACGAGCTCGAGGCCACACCGCACCGCCTGCGCCATTACCTCTGGCTCGCGGAGGGCCTCATGGAACACGGCGTCGCCGAGCTGTTCGAGGCGGCCTGCCCGGCGAGGTGCGCGCGGTATGCCACGAGCGGATTGAGGAACTCGCGGCGGAGGCGGGCGAAGACTCCTAGAGGGCTACCCTTCCAAATGTCGTCCCCGGGGGCCCGGCTTTGCTTGGGTCCTCAGCCCCGGTCACCGGGGGCGGCGTTGCGTCCGGAACCGTGGACACTCCTTAGCTTAGAACGACAACCTCTCGGGACGCCCGGCGCGCCTGCGCCACTATCTCTGGCTGGCGGAGAGCCTGATGGAGGAAGGCGTGGCCGAGCTTTTCGCCACGGCGCTCTCGGCCGAAGTGCTCGACGTGTGCCTCGCCCGCCTCGCCGAGCTTGAGGAGGGCAACGGAGGTGCCTGACAGCGACTGGACACTAGGGTCTCGTCAGCGGTACGACGTTCGACAACGGAGGGCTGCCATTTGTCCTACTACGTGGACACACTGCAAGAGGTCGGTCCTCCGCCGGACGCCGCGGAGATGATTCGGCGGTTGTGCGAAGACGGCCAGTGCCGCGCCGAGATGCGTCGGGAAGACTTCACTGACCTCCGCTATGTCATCACGAGCCTGAGTGCGATGGCCGCCGGCAACCACATGGTTCTGTTCAACGTGAACGCTCAGCGCAACGTCGCACCCCCGACCACCGTCGAGATATTCGTCGAAGGCGGGGACGTTCACCACCATCTTGGTCATGTGGTGAACGTCCCGGTTCTCCGCGACGAGGGGGGCGGCCTCGATCTGCTCGGTGAAGTAGAAGGCTTGCTGACTGGTGCCGTGGCGGACGCGCCAGAACTGCGTGTGGTCCGTCTCCGACTCCTAGCCGAAGG
Source organism: Gemmatimonadales bacterium (assembly GCA_038208205.1). GTDB lineage: Bacteria > Gemmatimonadota > Gemmatimonadetes > Gemmatimonadales > Gemmatimonadaceae > AG11. The sequence goes on from JBBQYZ010000507.1 coordinate 2,200, forward strand.
TGCTGACTCCGTCGAGTGCCCGGCGTGCAGCGAGAGCAAGACGGTCATCGTAAAGAAGGCAAACGGCGTTTTCGACCGGCTCAACTGCCCCGCGTGCCACCGTAGAGGAAGGCTGTCAGCCGCTAACGACACCCTCCCTCGCTGACCCGAGGTCGCGCCGGTGCGGCGTTCTCCCTTCCACCCGTCGCCCCCGGAGGCCCGGCTTTTGTTGGCGTTCCGTTGCCCCGGTCACCGGGGGCGGCGTCGCGTCGCCGAGCTGTTTGAGGCGGCGCTGCCTGATGATGTGCGCGGCGGGTGCCGCGAGCGCATCGCCGAACTCCGGGAGGCGGGTGAGACGTAGCGTCGCGGTATGACCGATCAAGCGGAGCCGCCCGCGCCCTGCGAGTGCCAAGCGTTCACCTGCCGTTGGGACACCGTCCGTGCGCTCACCGGCGAAAACAGCATGTGGGTACACCCGCGCGACAACGAGCCCGACCACGTCGACCGGGTGCGCCGCGCGCCCATCCTCAGCCAGCGCCTCCGCATCCACCGGGTGTGCTACGACGCAGAGCTCTACTCACCGGTGTGACCCATCGGCTGGACCTGAGCTACGTTGAAGGGTGCAACAACTCGATCACCGGCTTGACGTGCGACGTCGTGTCGATGCGAGGCTGCTGTGGTGGCGCTGTCGTTCGTCTACCGCATGTTCCGTCGACTGCTCGAACTCGCGGTACTGCGGCGACGGAGCGACGCGGACAAGGACATCGAGATTCTCGTCTTGCGTCACGAGCTGGCGGTGCTGCGTCGCCAAGTTGGCCGGGTCCGCTACCAGCCAGCCGATCGGGCCGTGCTGGCCGCGCTCGGCCGCCTCCTTCCCCGGCGTCGCTGGCTGACCTTCGGAGTCACACCAGCCACGCTGCTGCGCTGGCATCGCCAGCTCGTGCGGCGACGGTGGACCTACCCGCGACTCGGGCGCCCGCCACTTGAGCTCGAGGTGGTCGACCTGGTCGTGCGGCTCGCGCGGGAGAATCCGCGCTGGGGCTACCAGCGCATCACGGGCGAGTTGGCCAAGCTCGGCGTAACGGTGTCGGCCACCTCGGTTCGCACCATCTTGCGGCGCGCCGGCCTCGGACCAGCGCCGCGACGACAAGGAGGACCGAGCTGGTCGACGTTCCTGCGTACGCAGGCGTCGGGCTGTGGGGTGCCAGAAGTCGATCGGGCCGCTGACCAGCGGGTCCGCGACTGGTACGCGGTCGATAGCGTCGCTGCTTCCCGCTCGATCGTGACGTCTTGGAGACCCTCTGTGTTCTGGTCCTTCGTCTATTTCGCGTTCGG
>JBBQYZ010000508.1:0-3500 GCA_038208205.1 Gemmatimonadales bacterium
TGTCGTCGCCGCGACGCGCGTGCTCCATGATCGCCAGCACCTGTCCCGACCCGGCCTCGCCGAGCAGCCCTCCCACCTGCGAGACGATCGCCCGCTGGACCACCATCGGGTCCATGATCCGTCCCGCCAGCGTGAGCAGCAGCGACAACAGCGCAGGCAGGGAGAAGAAGGTGTAGAACGAGAGTGCCGCCGCCATGGTGGAGCAGTCGTCGCCGAAGAACTTGAACAGCGTGGCCCAGAGCAGTCCAGCGAAGCCGCGGGCGTGGGTGGCGAACCCGATGCGTTTCTCCATCTCGACGTCGTCAGTCATGCCGGCGCCGTGCGCGGTACGACGACCAACATTCCCACCGCCGCGGCGAGAGCAAGCCCCGCCCCCATGACGAATGCCGAGGGCGCGCCCGCATGGTCCCACACGTAGCCGAAGAGCAGCGACGCCGGCAGCGCGCCGAAGCCGATCGCCAGGTTGTACCAGCCGAACGCCGTGCCCCGCCGCTCCGGTCCGACGAGATCGGCCATCAGCGCGCGCTCGGCGCCTTCGGTGAGGCCGAAGTACACGCCGTACACTCCGAACAGCGTCCACGCCTGCCAGGCGCTGACGGCGCGGGCGAAGCCGAGGTAGACGGCAGCGTAGAGGAGCCAACCCGCCACCAGGGTGGGCCGCCGGCCGATCCGGTCCGAGAGCGCGCCACCGGGGGTGCTCGAGAGCGACTTCACCACGTGCAGCGCCGCCCAGAGAATCGGAGCGAGAGCGACCGGCACCCCGAGCTGGTTCGCGCGCAGCAGCAGGAAGGCGTCGGTGGAGTTGCCGAGCGTGAACAGGAAGACGACAGCGAGCACGCGCCAGAAGCGCGCCCCGAGGGGCACCGTGAGATCGGGCCCCGTCGCGACCGGGGCGTCAGGAGCGCGGGGGATCTCGCGCACGAACACGACAAGCACCACGAACGAGAGGAACCCGGGGATCGCCGCCAGCCAGAACACCGTGCGCATCCCGACGAGGTGCCAGGCCAGCAGGGCAAAGGCGATCAGCGGCCCGAGGACACCGCCGGCGTGGTCCGCGGCACGGTGAAAGCCGAAGGCGCGGCCGCGAATGCTCGGGTCCACCGACTCGGCGATCAGGGCGTCGCGCGGGGCGTTCCGGATGCCCTTGCCCACGCGGTCCGACACCCGGATCAACAGGACCTGGGTGGCGGATTGAGCGATCGCCACCAGCGGGCGCATCACGGTGGCGATCGCGTAACCGAGGACCACGAGCGGCTTGCGCCGCCTGACGCGATCCGACCACCAGCCACTGGCGAGCTTGAGCAGCGCGGCAGTCGTCTCGGCCGCGCCCTCGATCGCACCGATGAAGCTGGCGTTGGCGCCGAGCACCGCCGTGAGGAACACCGGCAGCAGCGGATAGATCATCTCGCTCGACACGTCGGTGAGAAAGCTCACCGCCGCGAGCGCCTTCACGTTGCGGCCCAGCCTCGGACGTACGCCGTCGGTCATGACTTCAGGTGTTTGGTGTCGACTCGCGACGCCGTGCCGCGGCGCACCTTGCGCCGTCGGCCCGCGACCCTACATAAATAGTCGATGCGCTTTCATGGCACGCCGGCCGGCGGCACTGCGGTAGCGACGCCGCCGGTGTCCGAGCTGTTCGAGCTTCTCGCGCCGGCCCGCGCGTGGCTCGCGGCGGCCGACGAGGAACTTCTGCGCACGCAGGTCGCGCTGTCGGAGATCCCTTCGCCGACCGGCGCCGAGAGCGCGCGCGGCGCGGCGGTCGCCGAGCGGTTTCGCGCCCTCGGCCTGTCCGATGTCCGCACCGACGACGTCGGCAACGTGACGGGGTGCCGCCGCGGTGCCGAGTCGATGCAGCCGGTGGTGGTCTGCGCGCATCTCGACACCGTCTTCCCGCCGGGCACCACGGTGCGAGTCGAGCGTGACGGACAGCAGCTCGCCGGGCCGGGCATCGTGGACAACGCGCGCGGGGTCGCCGCGATGCTCGCTCTCGCGGAGGTGATCGACGGCCGCGCGCTGTGCACGCGCCGGCCGATCGTGTTCGCCGCGACTGTGGGCGAGGAGGGAACGGGCGACCTGCGCGGCGCGAAGCACCTGTTCGCGAATCTGCTCGAGACCCCGGCCGCGTGCATCGCGCTCGACGGCGCCGGCGACGACCGGATCGTGCACCGGGCGCTCGGTGCGCGCCGCTTTCGCGTGACGTACCGCGGCGCCGGTGGGCACAGCTGGGCGTCGTTCGGAGTGCCGAACCCCGTGCACGCGGCGGCTGGTGCGGCGGCCCGTCTTGCCGAGCTGCCGCTGCCGCGCGTGCCGCGCACCACGCTGTCGGTGTGCCGGATCGGCGGCGGGTTGAGCGTGAACGCGATCCCGGAAGAGGGCTGGCTGGAGATCGACCTGCGATCGTCGTCGAGCGACGTCCTCGCGCGATGCGCGGCCGAGATCGAGCAGGTGGTGCGCTCGGCGGCCCGTGACGAGAACCTGCGCCGCTCGCCGGGAACCGAGCCGCTGGTGTTCACCGTGGAGACGATCGGCGACCGACCGTGCGGCGATCTGCCGCGGGAGCACCCGCTGGTGCGCGCGGCGCAGGCGGCGACTCGCGCGATCGGTCGCGTTCCCGAGCTGGTGACCGCGTCGACCGACGCGAACGTGCCGATCAGTCTGGGCATCCCGGCGATCGCGATCGGGGCGGGCGGGCGCGGCGGCGGCGTGCACACCCCGGGCGAGTGGTACGACAATGCCGACGGGTTCCTCGGCGTGGCGCGAGCGTTGACGGTGATCGTCGCGGCGGCGGAGATGTGACAGGGCGGTGGGAGGTTCGAGGTGCGAGGTGATTCGTCGTCACGTCCCACCACCCACCTCCCACCGCAGCTCAGGCGGTCCCTCTGATCTCCGAGTCGTCGGAGACGGTGAGCTCGCCCTTGATCCCCTCGATCGTGACGTTGTCGCCGATCAGGGAGCTCTTGAGGATCGAGCGCTCGATCTTCGCCTTCCGGCCGACGATGGTGTCGGACAGCGTCGAGCCATCGATCCTGCTCCCCGCGCCGATCGACACGTTGGGGCCGATCGTCGAGGCGGACAGCGTGACGTCATCCTCGATGTAGACGGGATCCTTGATCGTGACGCCGGCCGGCACCGACCTGGGCCGACGCGCGCCGCCCATCGTCGCGAGCACCGTGTGGTTGGTCTCGAGGAGCGTGTCGAGCTTGCCCGCGTCGTGCCATCCCTCCACGTCGATCACCCCGAGCTTCGCCCCGTGGTCGATCATGTACTGGAAGGCGTCGGTGAGGTAGTACTCGCCCTGGTGCTTGGGCTGCGTGAGAGTGTGGTCGATCCCCTCGAACAGCAGCCGGGAGTTCCTGATGTAGTACAGCCCGATGTTGGCGCGCTTGGAGATCGGGGTGGACGGCTTCTCGATGATCTGCGTCATGTTGCCGCTCGCGTCGGTCACCACGACGCCGAAGCGCTGGTAGTCCTCCACCTCCTTGACCCAGATGATGCCGTCG
>JBBQYZ010000509.1:0-3496 GCA_038208205.1 Gemmatimonadales bacterium
GCGCGGCGTGCATCCCGACGTCGTCGAGATCGATCCGCCCGCGACGCAGATCCGGGTGGAGGACGCGCAGACGATCGTCGACGAGGCGTACCGCAGCCCGATCGAGGGCGCGCGCAAGGTGATCATGCTGTTCGACGCCGAACGCATGCGCCTCAACGAAGCCGCGGCCAACAAGCTGCTCAAGACGCTCGAGGAACCGCCGCCGAGCGCCATGATCGTGCTCGTCACGTCCGGCGCCGACCAGCTCCTGCCGACGATCCGGTCGCGCTGTCAGCGCGTCGACTTCGCGTTCCTCGGTGCCGACGCGGTGGCGACCGCGCTGCAGGCGAGTGGCGTGTCCGCGGAACGGGCGGAGCTGCTGGCGCGGTTGGCCGGCGGTCGCATGGACCGCGCCCGCGCGCTCGACGGGAGACTCGGACCTGTGCGCGACACCTTCGTCGGGCTGACGAGCGCGATCGACGGCACCGGCGGTGCGGTCGCCGCGCAAGCAGAGCTGGTACAGGGCGCCCTGCAGGCCGCGCTCACCGAACTGGAAGCGACGCACGCCGCAGAGGTCGAACAGCTCGCGGCCGAGCTCGAAGCCGCGGGCTACCCGGAGCGCACGCAACGCGCCCAGCTCCGTCGCCTGGAGGAACGTCACAAGCGCGCGCATCGGCGCGCTCGGATCGACGCGCTGCTCGAGGGCATCACCGCGCTCGAGACCGTCTATCGCGATGCGATGGCCGGACCGGACGTCGAGCGCCTCAACACGGATCGCGAAATGCTGCAGCTCGACCCGCGAGCGGCAGGTGTCGCGCTCGACGCGTGCCGGGCAGCACGGCAGTCCATCGCCGAGCACAACCCGAAAGAGACGCTCCTGGTCGAGCGCCTCCTGCTCCATCTTCCCGCCGCCGACGGCGGGACGAATGCCCTTCGGGGACGCTGACCCGCAGCTTGTACACTCGCCGCCGCGCCGGAGTAGCTCAGACGGCAGAGCAGCTCACTCGTAATGAGCAGGTCAAGGGTTCAAGTCCCTTCTCCGGCTCCACTCGCCGTATCCGTCAACCCATCGATGTGCGCCCAGGGGCCATTGCAGGAATGTTCCGGCGACCGTAGACACGGTCTCGGACCCACGGACGCGAGTCGTCGGCACGCATCGTGACCTCGAACCCGTGTGACACGAGGAACTCGACCACCAGCGCTTTGGTAGCCAGCGCCGAATCGAAGCCGCGCTCCGCGAGAAAGTCGTGACAGGCGATGCACAGGCTGGCGGTGCGGGTGATCGCGGACTCCATACCGACGATCGCCTCGCGCTCCGCGCCCTCGATGTTCATCTTGAGAAAGTCGATGTGCTCTATCCCGAGAACACGCATCAGGTCGTCGACCGTCGTCGCCCGCACTTCGACGCCGACCTCCCCGACCCGATTCTCCAATCCGCCCACTTCTCCAGCGATACGGACACTCCCCGGTTTGTCGGTGACGGCCGCGTTCACCGCGATGACATTGTCGAGGTGGTTCCGAGCCACGTTGTGCTGCAGCAGACGGAAGGTGCCGGGATGCGCCTCGATCGCAACCAGCTTTCCCGAGGGGCCGATGACGCGGGCGAAAGGCATCACTTCCTGACCGACCCCGCTGCCTATGTCGACCACCACGTCACCAGCGGAGAGGTTCGTCCCGAACAGGTTCACTTCGAGCGCGCGCTCGAGGAGCTGCTGCGGCGTCGGGGCGCCGAGCGTCGGCCAAACAACGATTCCGCCGGGGTAGTGGTGCACCCAGCCCTCGTCCCACGAGAGCCAACACCGGGTTCTCGTCCGGAGCGTCACTCCCGCGCTGTGCAACGGCGCGAGCCCCCTGGCACGAGCGGGGCGCTGAGGCGCCGTGCGGAGGTAGGAACGCAGGCTCACCGCGCGTGCTCGAGCAGCCCGACGGACTCGATCCACGGCCTTCATCGGTGCGCAACCCCCACGCGAGACGCAACACGCTTTGACCCGCTCACGCCATTCTAAGATGACCCAGGTGCAACTCGTTCCGCACACGCCACAGTGAGCGGAGTTGTGCGCCTCTCGGTGGACGATCACGGGGCGCTCGCGCGAACGATCGCCGATTTCCTCGCCGGTGAGCGTTCGCTGACGGGACTCGACCTCTACTATCAGCTCGAGCGCTCGACCCCGTTGCTCGAGTTCCACACCGTGCTGCGCCGGGGCCCGCGTAACCGGGACCACAGCGGCCTCCAGCAGTCCTATGGCGACCACAACCGCCTGTTGATGCTTGGCCTCGACAAGCTCATGGACGGAGACCTCGCCTGGTACAGCACTCGGCTCGATGTCGGTAGCGAGGTGTCCGAGGTGGACCTCCTCGCGTGCTTCCGGGCTGTGGCTGAACTTGGGATCACGTCCGAGGTGTTGGTCGCGCTGTGGCTCGGCGCTGCTCTCCACGATTGCGGGATGTTGTGCGGCCGCGGTGCGTCGATCGATGTGGAGGACGGGGTGGTGCTCGGCCGCGATCTCGTCGCCGAGCTCTGTCCGGCGGGGCTCGACACTTTGGCGACATTCGTCTTGCGCCATCACGACTACATCAAGGGTGCGTTCCTCGGTGAGGTTCCATGTGCGCTGATCGCCGACGATCTCGCTCTGATCGATCCCGCGAAGCGGCGCATGGCATTGGTCGGGCTCGGCTTGGTACAGGTGGCAGGAGCCGCCAGCTTGGGCGAGGGACGCCTGGAGCGATTTCGCATGGAGCTCTGCGAGCGTTGCCTCGACGGCAGCGCGCTCGATGACGAGACAGTGCTGACTCGGCTCGGGCGCCTCCTGGCGGCGACGCCGAATGCCGCACGGCCGACAAGTGACCGGGCCGCCAGCGCGCTCGACGGACTCGAAGCCAACCAGCGCGACACGCTCGTGTCATTCCTCGCGCGAGTCGCCGTGCATCGTTGGCAACGCGTCGCCGAGGCGTTGGGTCCTGACGAGCGCATCGCCGCGCTCGTCAGCGTCGCAGACGCATGGGCTGGCACCGACGCCGACCACGTCGTGCTCGCCGGGGATGCACCGCGCGACAGCGCATCTGCATCACCGTCCTTCTCCGTGGCGCGGATGGACACCGCGCTCAGCGGTCTCCGCTTCTGCGTGCTTGACCGAGTGACGGTGGCACCGCCGACACGTCCGGCGTGAGGATTCTGATTTCGACCCCGGTGCTTGGCGGTGTCGGGGGCATCGAACGGAATGTCGCGTCGACGATTCGCAGCCTGGGCACCCGCCACGAGATCGATGTATGTGCGCGCCGAGTCATCGAATCCGAGTATCTCGTCTACCCGGCCCATGGTCGCGTGATCCCGCGGACGCGCTGGCAACGGCCAGGCCCACGCCACCGCGTCCTCTCGACCGTTTGGCCGGTCGTCGGACCGCTCCTGCGCTATCGACCCGACCCCTACGACGCGTACCTCCAGTACCAGTGGGCCGACGATGTGCGCGACCGTTTCGACGTGGGCATCTCCTTCGTCATTCCATGCGGTGATGACGTG
>JBBQYZ010000510.1:0-3491 GCA_038208205.1 Gemmatimonadales bacterium
GAGATCGCCGCGGCGGCGTTGCGCCTGCTCGATCAGCAGCGGCCCACCCGTTCCTCGTCGACCGCCGCGGCGTCGGCGACGCAACCGATGTCGCGGCTCTTCCTCAATCTGGGTGAGAAAGACGGCGTTCGTGCGGCGGAGATCGTCACCGCCGTGACGACGGAGACCGGGATCCCGGGTTCGCAGGTCGGCAAGGTCGAGGTGCGCGATACGCATTCCATCGTGGAGATCGCCGCCTCCGTCGCGGAGCTCGTCGTTGGGAAGCTGACCGGGAGCGTGGTGCGAGGTCGCCGGGTGCAGGCGCGCCTGGACGCGCCGCGCGAGGAACGTGGCGGGGCGCGGGGCGGCCCTCCACCGCGTGGCGACCGTCCTGCACGACCATTCAACCGTGGAGATCGCCCCGCTCGGCCATTCGACAAGGGCGATCGTCCCGCTCGTTCCTTCGACAAGGGCGGCGATCGCGCGGCGCGCAGCGGCCCACCGCGCGGTGACCGCCCCGACCGACCGGCGCGTCCATTCAACGGCCCGCGCAAGTTCGAGGGCGGCAGTGCTCGTCCCACCCGTCCCCGCTCCCCCCGCGACGACGCATGATCGGCGACATGTACCCGGCGGGCCGCGGCGGGTGGATCGAGGTGGTATGCGGCGTGATGTTCAGCGGGAAGAGCGAGGAGCTCATCCGTCGCGTGCGTCGCGCACTGATCGCCAAGCGCCGCGTTCAGGTGTTCAAGTCGCACCTGGATGAGCGCTATGCAGGGCTCTACCACGTGTCCAGTCACGACGGGCGCAGCGTCGAGGCCGTGCCGATCGACTCGCCTGAACAGATCGCGAGGGCCCTCCATCCGGACACTCAGGTCGTGGCGATCGACGAGGCCCAGTTTCTCCCGGCCGGAGTCGTGGATCTCTCCACGGCGCTGGCCGCCAGCGGCCGCCGCGTGATCCTCGCCGGCACCGACACCGACTTCCGTGGGGAGCCATTCGGCCCGATGCCCCAGCTGCTCGCGGTGGCGGAGCTGGTGGACAAGCTGCACGCCATCTGCGTGGTGTGCGGCAACCCGGCAAGCCGCAATCAGCGTCTGATCGACGGACAGCCAGCCCGCTACGACTCGCCGACGATCATGGTGGGCGGTGACGAGAGCTACGAAGCGCGCTGTCGAAGCTGTCATTCGGTCCCAAGGCGTGATGAGGATCAGGTACGGTTGTTGTGATCGATGCGGCAGGCGTCTTGCCGTGTTCGCCAGTGTTCCCTAGCTTGCCCGCGCAACGACCCATACCCGACCCCATGCTTCTCGTCGGCCTCACCGGCAACATCGGAAGCGGTAAATCCAGCGTGGCCCAGCTCCTCAGCGAGCGTGGCGCCACCATCATCGACGCCGACGTCCTCGCGCGGCGCGCGGTGGAGGTGGGGACGTCGGCCTATGCCGCAATCGCCGAACGGTGGGGTACCTCGATCCTCGCGGCGGACGGCACGATCGATCGCGACGCGCTCCGCCGCATCGTGTTCAGCGAGCCGCAGGAGCTCGAGCAGCTCAACGCCATCGTGCACCCCGAGGTGGAACGCATGCGCACGGCGCTCGTCGAGCAGGCCCGCGCGCGCCATGACCGGGTCGTCATCTGCGACATCCCGCTGCTGTTCGAGGGCAAGATGACCGAGCAGTTCGATCGCATCCTCCTCATCGACGCGCCGCGTCCACTGCGGCTCGAGCGCCTGGTGCGCGAGCGCGGCCTCCGCGAGACCGAGGCGATGGACATGATCGTGGCCCAGATGCCGGCCGAGCTGAAGCGCGCGCGGGCGGACTTCGTGATCGACAACGTGGACTCGTTCACCCAGCTCGATGCCCGCGTGGCCGACGTCTGGGACGCGTTGCTCGCCGCCGCCGACTCCTCGCAGACCGTCGGCGTGTCCTGACGGCGCCGGCATGGCGCGCGGTGCGGGTTGAACTCCCCATCGCGCCCCGATAGACTGCCCTCGTTCCCGTCACCCTGACCCGCCGGAGCGCGCCGTGTCCGAGATCCCGAAGGACCTGATGTATACCGACGAGCACGAGTACATCAGGCCGGGCGGCGAGCCGGGTGTGGTGTACATCGGCGTGACCGACTTCGCCCAGGGCGAGCTGGGCGACATCGTCTTCGTGGAGCTGCCGAAGGTCGGCGCGACGTACACGAAGCATGACGTCTTCGGGACGATCGAGGCGGTCAAGGCGGTCTCGGAGCTCTATGCGCCGGTGAGTGGCGAGATTCTCGAGGTCAATGCCCGCCTCGACGCGGAACCGGCGCTGGTGAACGGCGATCCCTACGGCGATGGCTGGATGATCAAGCTCCGCATGAGCGACGAAGGCGAGCGCTCGGGGTTGATGGACGCGGCGGCGTACGGAAAGAAAGTCGGTGCGTAGGTCCAGAGCACGGTAGGTCGGTAGGGGGTCCGTCGCAGATCGGGATATCGACGGCTGACGGGCACACCGGGCTGGATCCGGTGTGCCCTTCGTGCTTTCCCGACCTTCTGACGAGCGGACGTACCGCCGACCTACCGCCCCATCACGCGTTGTCCTCGGCGTACGCGTCAGTCGGCAGACACGAGCACACCAGGTGCCGGTCGCCGTAGGCGCTCTCGATCCGCGCTACCGTCGGCCAGAACTTTCGGTCAAGCGACCAGGCGGCGGGAAACGCTGCTTCCTCCCGCCCGTACTTGTGATCCCACACGTCGCTCACCACCGCGCGCATCGTGTGCGGTGCATGCTTGAGCGGGTTGTCGTCGCGATCGCTCGTCCCACGCTCGATCGCGCGCACCTCCTCGCGGATCGCGATCAACGCGTCGCAGAAGCGGTCGATCTCCGACTTCGGCTCACTCTCGGTCGGCTCGATCATCAGGGTGCCCGCCACCGGGAAGCTCACCGTCGGCGCATGGAAGCCGTAGTCCATGAGCCGCTTCGTGATGTCCTCCACCTCGATGCCCGCGCTTCCCTTCAGCGCGCGCGGGTCCACGATGCACTCGTGCGCCACGCGGCCGTTCGCCCCCTTGTAGAGCACCGGATAGTGCGGCGCGAGCCGCGCGGCGACGTAGTTCGCGTTCAGGATGGCCACCTTCGTCGCGTACGCGAGCCCTTCGCCGCCCATCATGTCGATGTACATCATCGAGATCGGCAGGATGCTCGCTGAGCCCCACGGTGCGGCGCTGACGGCGCCCGTCGCCTCCGAGCCGCCAGTCTTGACGACCGGGTTGCCGGGCAGGAAGGGGGCGAGCTGTCGCGCCACGCCGATCGGCCCCATCCCCGGCCCGCCGCCGCCGTGCGGGATGCAGAAGGTCTTGTGCAGGTTGAGATGGCAGACGTCGGCGCCGAAGTCGCCCGGACGGCAGAGGCCCACCATCGCGTTCATGTTCGCGCCGTCCATGTAGACCTGCCCGCCGCTCTGGTGGACGATGTCGCAGATCTCCCTGATGCGCTCCTCGAACACTCCGTGCGTGCTCGGATAGGTCACCATCAACGCGGCGAGCG
>JBBQYZ010000511.1:0-3483 GCA_038208205.1 Gemmatimonadales bacterium
TGCGATACGCCGACCCCGATGACGGCATCACGCGCTACGACGCCACCTTCGCGCTCGACGGCCGGTCGCTCGTCGCCGATGACGGCGCACCGTACGAGTCGCCGCGATGGTTCGCCGACAACACACACCTGCTGTTGAGCCGCCGGGTGCCCCTCCGCGACGGCTCCCTCCGACCCGACCTCTACATCTGGAGCGCGATGAACGGCACGCTCCGTCGCGTGACGAGAGGTTCCTCCCTGCGCGATGCCGATCCCTCCCCCGACGGCACGTGGGCTGCCGCGGTGCGCTGCGCGCAGGGGTGGTGCGATCTGGTGCGGGTCGACCTCGGATCCGGCGAGGTCCGCGTGCTGCGGCATGGCACCGTCAGCCGCAACTACTACCGCCCACGAGTCTCGCGGACCACCGGCGAGATCGTCGTCGCCGAGCAATCGAGCGACCGCTGGCGCATCGCCCGCGTCTCACCCGAGACGGGAGAGCTGCGATACGCCGACCCCGATGACGGCATCACGCGCTACGACGCCACCTTCGCGCTCGACGGCCGGTCGCTCGTCGCCACGTCGGAGGCTGGCGGCGTGGCGAATCTCGTGCGAATCGACACCACGGGTACGGTGACCGCTCGCCTCGGCGCCACGACCGGCGCCGCCGTCGCCGCCGACCCCGCGCCCGACGGATCGATCTGGTTCCTCTCGCTACATTCCAAGGGATACGATCTCCGACGGATCGTCCCCGATTCCACGGCGCTCGCCCTCGCCGTGCCCACCGCGAGCGTGTTCGCCGACAGCCTCTCCCCGGTGCTCCCGCCAACCCGCAGGCGCATCGCCGCGGATTCGGCCGTGCGGCCCGAGCGTGACCTCGCGCCGCGTGACCAGCCGTACGGCACGGGCCCATCTCGCGTTCGCTATCTCCCCGCGTCGACGACTGGCTTCGGTGGCACCACCACCCAGCTCGCGATCGTGCGCAGCGATCCCGTCGGCCGGCTCGGGATCGCCCTCATCGGGTCCGTCGGGTCGGCCTCCCTGCCGGCGGGCGGCGCGCTCACGGTCGCTCGACGTACCTCCCGCAACGAGCTGACCGCGAGCGGGTGGCTGTCACACGAGGCGCCGTCGCGCGAGCTCGCGGCGGCGCTCGACGCAGGACTGGACCTCCGCCGTCTCGGCGGTGCCCTGCGCATGCAGCGCACTCGCGTCAACGACGGCAGCGAGTTGACCGGTGCGCTGGCCCTGCTCGCGGAGTGGCAGGCGCCCACCCTCTTCCGCAGCACTCGGCGCGGCGCGGCGCTGCTCGCCGTCAACACCACGCTCCGGCAGCGCGACGACGAGGTGCGCTACCAGGAGCAGCTGGCTGTGCTCGCGGAAGCAGGTCGCACCGATGCGGGCCAGTATCTCCGGCAACGGGCGGCGCTGCGCTTCGGGACCGCGTCGGGCCCGCGCGCACTGACCATGGCCACCGTTGCCTTCGGCACGATCGGCGGCGGAGGAGGACGCAAGCGCGAGCAGTTCGTCGTGGGCGGCTTCGACTCTCCCCTCATCGACGCGATGTACGATGCTCGGCGCGTCGCTGCGCCCGCGTACCCGCTCGGCAGTGCCACCGGCTCCACCTTCGCCTCCTACCGCCTGGCCCTGCCCCTTCCACCGTTCGATCTCTTCTACGACGGTGTGAGCACCGACTATTTCCGCAGCCCGTTGCGCAGCTACGGCGCCGAGCTGCGTGAGCGCATTCCCGCCGTCGCCGCTCTGGGCACTCCCGAGGTCGACGTGTTGACTGGCATCGCGCGCGCCGTCGACGAGCCAGTCAAGGCGCGCTGGCGCTACTACGTCACGCTGGCCATCCGGCCGTAGCTGGTCAGGTCGAAGTGCCCGATGCGCTGTCGAACTGCGATCGTGCTAGCGTGACGATCTGACCAACGTGACGCTGCGTGTGCTCGGCCGCGTGCACGAGCAACCCGATCACGGTCGATGGGAGTCGCGCCCGCCCCACATCGCGCGACGCGATGAGGGTCGACGCATCGGTAGACCGCACCTGCGCCAGGGCGGTCGCCACCGCCTGCTCGAACACCTCGCTCAAGTCGGCGCCGATATGCGGCGAGTCCTCCTCGTCGTCTTCCAGCGCGAGCTCCACGAGCTGGGTCGGTGACAGTGCCTCGCCCCGCGCGTACGTGAGGAGGCGGTCGAGGCTGCCCGCGGCGTGCCGCGCGTGGTAGCCGATCGAGGCGCTGGTCCCCGGTCGCCACCACACCTGCTCGACGCTCAATGACGGCAACGTCGCCCGCATCTCCTCGCTCGATTGCATGAGGCTGTGGGCCACCGGCTGCAGCAGCGGCGCGACGTCGGGGAGTGCACCGCGCAGCCAGACTTCCGCGGCGCTCACTCCAGCACCCGGTAGCCGACTACCGTCAGGAACTCCTCGAACTCGCTCAGCACCAGCGCGTCGAGCAGAGCGGCGGCCTCGGCGAGCCGCGGTCCTCCTTCCCCAGCGCGCTCGAGCCGCGCGAGCTCCTCGGCCCGAACCCGTTGGTAGTACTCTCGCGTCATCGTCCCGCCGCCGTCGATCGTCGCGCCGTGCTGGATCCACTGCCAGAGCTGCGTGCGTGAGATCTCTGCCGTCGCGGCGTCTTCCATCAGATTGTGAATCGCGACCGCACCGTTGCCGCGCAGCCAGCTCTCCAGGTACAGCATCGCCACCTCGACGTTCGCGCGCACGCCCCCCTCGGTCACGAGGCCGCCCGGCACCGATGCATCCACGAGCTGGTCGGCGGTGACCTGCACCTCGGCGCGTTGCACGGACTTCTGGTGTGGTCGCTCGCCGAGCACGCGATCGAACGTCTCGCGCGCTACGGGCACGAGGTCGGGGTGCGCCACCCAGGTGCCGTCGAACCCGTTCGCGCTCTCACGCTCCTTGTCCTCCCGCACCCGGGCGATCGCCCGCGCATTCACCTCGGCGTCCTTTCTGCTCGGGATGAACGCCGCCATCCCACCGATCGCGTGCGCGCCGCGACGGTGGCAGACCTGGACCAGCCGCTCCGCATACGCGCGCATGAACGGAACGTTCATCGTCAGCTGGGCGCGGTCGGGCAGTAGCTTGTCCGGTCGATCGCGAAAGGTCTTGATGAAGCTGAACAGGTAGTCCCATCGGCCGGCGTTGAGCCCCGAAGCGTGCTCGCGTAACTCGTAGAGGATCTCCTCCATCTCGAATGCGGCTGGCAGCGTCTCGATCAGTGACGTCGCGCGAACAGTTCCGCGCGCGATGCCGAGCGCGTCCTGGGCGAACACGAACACCTCGTTCCACAACCGCGCTTCGCGATGTCCTTCCATCTTCGGGAGATAGAAGTATGGTCCCGACCCGCGCGCCAGCAGCTCACGCGCGTTGTGAAAAAAGTAGAGCCCGAAGTCCACGAGGCTGGCCGAGACTGGGGCGTCGTCGATCGTGAGATGGCGCTCCTCCAGATGCCAGCCCCGCGGACGCACGACCAGCGTCGCGGTCTGG
>JBBQYZ010000512.1:0-3479 GCA_038208205.1 Gemmatimonadales bacterium
CGGCATCTCGGCGATTGTCGCACCGTGACCGTTGACCCACACGGTGCCGACCCGCAGCGCCTCTGCGACCCGGATGGCGCGGTCGATCGAGCGGCTCCATACCGATCCGCCCAGACCGAACGCCGTCCCGTTCGCGAACTCGACCGCCTGGCGCTCATCGTCGAACGGCGTGATCGTGACGACGGGTCCGAACGTTTCCTGTTGCACGATCTCCGCCTCCTGCCCGACACCGAGAAGCAGGGTGGGCGAATAGAAGAAGCCCCCGCCGTCCGGCCGCTCCCCGCCCACGGCGCATTCGACGCCGGGAGCTTCCAACGCGCGCGCGACGAGAGCCGTCACGCGGTCCTGTTGCGCCGCGGACACGAGCGGCCCGACGTTCACCGTGTCGTCCATGTTGTCACCGACGCGAACGTCCTCCCTTATCACGCTCTCAATCACTGCGGCGACGCGATCGACCATGCCACGAGGGGCGTAGACGCGGCTCGCCGCGTGGCAATCCTGACCGGTGTTCCTGAACATCGCCATGAAATAACCCTCGCGAAAGCGGTCGAGGTCGGCGTCCTCGAAGAGGATGACTGGCGCGTTCCCGCCGAGTTCAAGTACCAAGCGCTTGAGCGAGTCGGCCGCCATACGCATGACGACCTTGCCGGTCGCGGTTCCTCCGGTGAGCGACACGGTCGCGACGTCCGCGTGCCGCACGAGTGCAGCGCCGGTCTCCGGGCCGCCGACGATTACGTTGAGCACGCCGGGTGGGAGCACCTGGGCTGCGAGGTGGCCGAGCAGAAGCGTCGAGAGAGGCGTCTCAGGCGACGGCTTCAGCACGACGGTGTTGCCGGCGGCAAGCGCAGGGATGATCTTCCAGATCGCGAGTGCGAACGGGTAATTCCACGGGCTGAGCGCGGCCACAATGCCGACGGGCTCCC
This sequence comes from Gemmatimonadales bacterium, assembly GCA_038208205.1. GTDB lineage: Bacteria > Gemmatimonadota > Gemmatimonadetes > Gemmatimonadales > Gemmatimonadaceae > AG11. The sequence goes on from JBBQYZ010000512.1 coordinate 924, forward strand.
GCCGCTGATAGCTCATGTAGGGCTGCCGGTAGGAGCCTGCCGATGCGCCCGATAGCAGTCGACTCGCACCGGCGAAGAAGCGAATCTTGTCGATCCCGCTCGCGATCTCGGGTGGCGTCATGCCGACCGGCTTGCCGACGTCGACGGCCTCGACGCGCGCAAGTTGCGCGGCCTCGGACTCGACGATGTCCGCGAATGCGAACAGCGCCGCTGCGCGGGCACGTGGCTCGAGCGCGGCCCAGGCTGCCTGGGCCGCGCGAGCGGCGCCCACGGCTTCCTCGACACCTGCGGCCCCGACATCGCCAACGCTCGTCATCGTGGTTCCGCTGGCAGGATCGAGCACCGCCAGCGTGGACGCGCCCGCATCGACTGCCTTCCCACCGATGACCGGCCGGAGATCGAGTGCATTGACAACGGCGGCGCGGTCGGTGGTCATGGGATTAGCTCCTCGTCGTCGTCAGCCGGACGGAGCCCGGCCATCTGCGTGATCATCCCGCCGTCGGCCACGACCGTCGTCCCTGTGACGAAGGAGGCTCCGTCGCCGAGCAGGAACACGATCACCGATGCGAGTTCCTCGGGTTGCGCCGCGCGGCGCTGCATGTTGAAGGCGACCGGTACGTCCAGCAGTCCGGCCTCGCGGAAGAACGGCTCCGCCATCGACGTCATCACCCAGCCGGGCGCGACGCAGTTGACGCGGATTCCGACTGGCGCCAGCTCGAGCGCGGCATACATCGTGAAGTTGACGAGTCCTGCTTTTGCAACGCCATACGGAGCCATCGCGGGTTCCGCCTGGTGCGCGTTGACCGACGAGACGATCACGACGGCGCCGCCGCTCTCGCGCAGTGCCGGAGTGGCCGCCTTCGTGAAAAAGATCGGGCCCATCAGGTTGATCCCGAGAACCTCAGCCCAGCCGGCCGGCGTGAGCTCACTGATCGGCTGGAGCGAGCCGATCACGCCGGCGGCGCAGACCAGTGCGTCGAGACGGCCAAAGCGATCGACGGCGACGCCGATCGCCCCCTCGGCGGCATCCGCATCGGAGACGTCGCAGGCGTGCCACGCAACCCGGTCGGCGCCGAGCTCGCGGGCCGTCTCTTCGAGGCGGTCGGCGCCGCGCGCGCAGATCAGGACGCGGTAGCCGGCGGCCACCAGACTCGCGGCTGTCGCTCGGCCGATTCCACTCGACCCCCCTGTGACGACTGCGACCGGAGCCCCTGCAATGCGTGCGCCTACCTTCTCGCTCCGGGGTGGACGGCGAACGCATTCGAGTCCAGCGCCGCCAGGGATTCAGCGACCACGAGCGGCAGGTCGAGCTCGGACAGCCCTCCGAGATGGGCGCACGCGGCGCATCGTTGGACACCGCGCGGCCGCCGAGTTCTCGGCAACCGCTATTTTTTATGACAGTTGTAGTGTAGTAATCTATCCGCGATGGACGTAGGCTGAAGTCCGGCCACCGACACGAGAGGGGTTCGATATGCCAGCCCTGACCACCGCCCCGCCGCCGTTCGATCCCGACGCGACGCCGACGCACGCCAAGGGCAGGTGGTTCTACGGGGTGCTGATCGGCGTGTGGCCGCTGGCACTGGCGTTCGGGCTCGCCGCACCCGTCTTCGGGCTCCCGATGGGAATCGCTCTCGGCTCGTGCCTCGCTGCGGCACTCGCCGTCGATTTCGTGCTCGTCGTGGTGACGTTCGCGGTCGACGACGGCGACATCCAGCACGCCTCGGAGGAAGCGTGAAGGCCAGCCGCGCCCTCCAGACCACGCTCTGCGACCTCCTCGGCGTCCGGCAAGCGCTGCTGCTCGCGGGCATGGCCGGAGGGCCGAACACGCCCGAGCTGGTGAGCGAGGTGTCGCGCTGCGGCGGACTCGGCGTCCTCGGCGTGACCGGCATGACGGTGGACGCAGTCGCGCGCGCGACCCGCGCCGCGATCGCGCGAGCCGGTGATGGGCCGGTGGGCGTGAACGTGCAACTCGCACCACGCAGCCCGGCGACGGGCGACCCCGAGGCGATCGCGGCCGTGCTCGCTCCGTTCAGGGAGGAGCTCCGATTGCCGCCAGAGAGCGCCGCGCCGAGTCCTTCCGATGCTGCGCTCGCATTGCTCGAGGCCGCCATCGCAGCGGGTGCGGCGGTCGTCACGACGTTCGAAGATCCAAGCCCGGCGATCCCGCTCGCGCGCCGCGCCGGGATTCCACTGCTCGCGATGATCACCTCGCCGGCGGATGCCGAGCGCGCAGTCGCGGCCGGCGCGGACGGCGTCATCGCGCAGGGCACCGAGGCCGGCGGCCACCGCAGCACATTCGCCGTGGGTGGCAGCGCCACGCGCTCCGAGGTCGGCGTGCTCGCCCTCGTCCCGCAGGTTGTCGACGCACTCGGGCCTCGCATTCCCGTCATCGCGACGGGCGGCATCATGGACGGCAGGGGCATCGCGGCGGTGATGGCACTCGGCGCCTCGGGCGCCTCGCTCGGCACGCGCTTTCTCTTTGCGCGCGAGAGCGGCAGCGCCGGCTGCTACCGGCGAGCGCTCGCCGACTGCCCCGCCGACGGCACCGTGGTCACG
>JBBQYZ010000513.1:0-3475 GCA_038208205.1 Gemmatimonadales bacterium
CATCGTCGGTGGCTCGCTGATCGGCATCTCCAAGCGCACGATCGTCGCCGCCGACCGCGAGACGCCCGGGACGACGGCAATGGCCTGGAACAGACCGATCAGGAACGCCTTGCCGTAGGTGATCTGGGAGAAGTCCACCTCGCCGTCGTCGCGGCGCTGGAAGCGCTCGAAGAGGATGAGAGCGATTCCTCCCACGACGAGCGCGAGCAGCACCACGTTGACGTTGCCGAGGAGGTACCCCTTCACCGCCTTGTAGACGGTGAGCCCAATGACGCCAGTGGGAATGACCGCGACCACGAGCTTCTTGAGCACGTCCCAGTGCCAGAACTTGTTCCAGAACAAGACGACGACGGAGAGGATCGCGCCGAGCTGGATGATGATCTCGAAGCTCTTCACGAACTCCGAGTCCGCGAGTCGCAGCACGTGCGTGGTGAGGATGAGATGCGCGGTCGACGAGATCGGGAGGAACTCGGTGATCCCTTCGACGAGACCCAGGATCAGCGCGTGGAGGAGCGTCATACGGAGGGGAATGGTGGCGTGGAGAACGACGGCGGGCGCCCCTAAGATAGTCCCGTCGTCCGGCTGCCGGCGCGCCGATCAGCCTCACCCAACAGTCGCCCGGCCGAGCGCCTGCGAGTAGAAGGCCTCGTACTGCTCCACGACCGCGTTGAGGGAGAAGCGGTCGCGTGCGTCCGCCGCCGCCAGCGTGCTCGCTGCGCGCCAACGTTCGGCGTCCGACAGGAGCGCGATGGCGGCACGGGCCATCCCTGCCACGTCGCCGACCTCGCAGAGCGCGCCCGTCTCGCCGTGGCGCACAACCTCGGGAAGGCCGCCGGCGTTGGCACCGATCACCGGCACGCCGGTCGCGAGCGCCTCCAGCGCGCTCAGGCCGAACGACTCGCTCTGCGTCGGCAGCAGGAACAGGTGGGCGCTGGCAAGGAGTGGAGCGACCGACTCGAGCTTGCCCAGGAAATACACGTCGTCTGCCACACCGAGCCGGATGGCCTCCTGCTCTGCTTCGACGCGGTCGGGGCCATCGCCCACCATCACGAGCACACTCGGCACCTCGCGCGCGACTCGCGCGTAGATACCGACGACGTCGCGGACGCGCTTGACGGGGCGAAAGTTGGACACGTGCATCAGGACCTTGCGGCCACGTGCCTGCTCCTCGAGCTGGGGCGCGTAGCGACCACGGTCGTAGACGTCGGGGTCGATGAAGTTGGGAATCACCTCGATGCGGCAGCCGGTGCATCCGAATGCCGACTGGGTCTCGGTGCGCAGGTACTGCGAGACCGCCGTGAGACCGTCCGATTTCTCGATCGAGAACTTGGTGATGGCGAAGAAGGACGGATCCTGGCCGACGATCGTGATGTCGGTGCCGTGCAGCGTGGTCAACACCTTGATGTCCGGCCGCGTCGTCGCGAGCATCTCGCGCGCGATCCAGGCGCTGGTGGCGTGCGGAATGGCGTAGTGCACGTGCAGCAGGTCGAGCCCGTGCGTCAGCACTACCTGGTGCATGCGGACCGCGAGCGCGAGGTCGTACGGTGGGTATTCGAAGAGTGGGTACCGCCCGACGTCGACTTCATGGAAAAAAATTCGCGGCAGGAACGACGGTAGCCTGAACGGTTGCTGATAGGTGATGAAGTGGATCTCGTGTCCGCGCGCGGCGAGCGCGATGCCGAGCTCCGTGGCGACGGCCCCCGAGCCCCCGTAGGTGGGATAGCAGGTGATCCCGATCTTCATGCGGCCTCCCCGGTGAACCACGCAGCAAGGCGGACGTCCGCGTCCGGCGCGTGGGGATCGAACGTCGTGACCTCCACGCCCGAGATCTGATGACGGAACCAGGTACGCTGGCGTTTGGCGTACTGTCGCGTCTCGATCACCACTCGCTTCACGGCCTCCTCCTCGGTGAGCAGTCCGTTCTCCAGGTCACGAATCGTCCCGTACCCGCTGGCGTTCCACGCGGGGGCCTCGGACGGCACGGCGACCATCAACCGGCGGACCTCCTCGCGCCACCCAGCGGCGAACATCACGCGTGTGCGCGCCACGATGCGGTCGACGAGCAGCGTGCCCGGATCGACGAGAAGATAGCGCGCGCGCCACCGTGGCGCGGTGCGGTGCTCACGATGCAGGTCGCTCACCCGGCGACCGGTGAGCAGCGCCACCTCGATCGCTCGCAGCAGCTGCGTGCGTCCGAGCGCGGCGCGATCCGGGTCCAGGCGCTCGACGCGGAGACGCAACTCGTCGGTCGACAGCTCGGCGAGCTCACTCCGCAGGGCGGCCCGTCGATCGGGGTCCATCGGCGGCTCCGAGAACAGCTCGCCGAACAGCGCGCGCAGGTACAGCCCCGTCCCGCCAACAACGAGCGGGATGCGCCCCTCGCCGGTCGCCTCGTGGATCCAGCGATTCGCATGGTCGGCCCACCACGCGGCCGAGGCGCGCTCGGTGGGTGCGAGCACGTCGATGCCGAAGTGCGGAACCGTTCTGCGCTCGGCGTGAGTCGGCTTGGCGGTCCCGATGTCGAAGTCACGGTAGAGCTGTCGTGAGTCCGCGCTCACGATCGCGATGGCGGCGTGCTCGGCGAGGTGAAGGGCGACCTTCGACTTCCCCGCCGCGGTCGGGCCGCAGATGACCCGGACCGTCGGCAGCTCACTGCCGGCCAAAGCGCCGCTCGAGCTCGGGCCACGAGAGCTGCACCACCGTCGAGCGCCCGTGCACGTCGTGCGCGGGCAGCCGCGTCTCGCCGAGGGCGAGATAGAGCGCACGCATCTCGCCCGGCGACAGCTCGTCCCCGGCCTTGATCGCCGCCTTGCAGGCAACCGTCGCGGCGAGCCGCTCGTGACGCGCGTGCGATGCCGTCTCGCGATCGCCCGCCAGCGCGGCGAGCGTCTCTCGCAGACAGCGCTCGGCGTCGAACCGTGGATGCGGCATCGGCACGCTGTGCACGAGCAAGGTGTGCCCGCCGAAGCCCTCCACTTCGAAGCCCAGCGTGGCGAGGGTAGCGCGGTTCGCCTCGAACGCGTCGCCCTCCGCGGGCGCGAGGTGCAGGGTGAGAGGAAAGAGCAGCCGCTGCGATGGCGCCTCTCCGCGTTCGAGGATGCCCATGAATTGCTCGTACAGCACTCGCTCGTGGGCAGAGTGCTGGTCGATGAGCACGACGCCGTCGTCGTGCTCGAAGAGCATGTACGTGCGGCGCAACTGTAGAAGAGGCGGTGTCACCGCGTGCGCCGAAGGCTCGGCGTAGCGAGGGGGGTCCGGCAGCGTGGGGACGCCGACACTGGCTGCGCGGCCGGCGTCGTGGCCGCCGTCCGTCCGGGCGGACGGCGGCGCGAACAGTCCCTCTCGCGGGGCTGCCGCCGGTCGTAGCAGCTCGACGTCGGCCGGCACCGACCCCACCCATCCGGGACCGGTGGCCGACCATCGGCGGACGCCGAGCGCCGCGCCCGCATCGAAGGTGCCGAGCGCGCGCCGCACC
>JBBQYZ010000514.1:0-3469 GCA_038208205.1 Gemmatimonadales bacterium
GCTCCACGCTCGAGGCGGTCGTCGCGCTGCTGGAGCGCAGCGCGACGACCTGAGCGCGAGCTACTGTCCGGTCGACGCGGTGAGCCGGGCTGCGTCGGCGTTCGCCGGGGTCTCGATCACGAACACGACCCGTCGGTTCAGCTCCGCACCGGGCATGTCGCGGGACGCGCTGCCGTTCACGAGGCGCGTTTCGCCATAGCCCACGGCGCTGACGAGCATGGGGTCCACACCGTGGCCGGCGACGTACTGGCGCACGGCGTCGGCGCGACGCTGCGAGAGTGCGAGGTTGTAGCGCGGCGAGCCAGCCGGATCGGCGAAGCCTTCAACCGTGAGCCTGGCGCCAGGGTAGTGCTTCTGCACAACGCTCGCGAAGCGATCGAGTGCCGCCGTGTCGCTGCTGCGAACGGTCGCGTCATTGTAGGCGAAGTGGACAGGGAAGATGAACTTCATCCCTTCGGCGACTTCGGAGATCTTGGCGCCGAACTCGGTGCGAAGGCCGGTGAGGTCCGCGCGCAGCGAGGCGATCTCGCGCTGCGTGTCGGCGCGCTGCGCACTGTCGGCGATGACGCGCGCGGTGCGCTCCTCTTCCAGCCCGCGACGAAGCGCGCCACGGGTGGCGCAGGCGCTCAACGAAAGCATTCCGACCGCGAGCACGGCCGACGATCTGATGGATAGTGACATCTTCCCTCCTGGAGGTGGTACGACGCGCGCGGCGTGCGCGGGAGAATCGTACACGAACCCATCACAGGAAGGCAAGCAAACACAGCTAACGCTTTCTAAAACAACGAGTTAAGCACTACAAACAGTTGATACAAATCACGTCATCTTTGTGACAGAGAGCACACTACTCGTGTGCGCTGCCCACCGAGGCACCGACGGCGTGGTTGCGCAGGTCAGTGGGGTGCAGGTAGGTCCGCTTGTGCATGTACGTCGCACCAGCGATGCACAGTCCGGCGAGGAGGCAGACAAACGCCGCGGCGCCCCAACCTCCCCGGGTGAACGGGATGTGGCGGCCGGTATGCGTGGTGGTGATGGTCGAGTCGTGCATCAGCGTCTCCGTTGGGGTCGTGACCGCGGCGAAAGCTAGTCCGCCCTCATTGGCAGCGACAGCGGTGCGGGTTCGCTTCGTGCACCCGCGTGCCGACCTTTCGTCGACGACCCAGGAGGATGTCCGTGCCCGCTGCCACTCGCTCCCAACACACGTCATCACCCCGCACCTCGACCACGACCCGACTGCGCGCCGACGCCGACGAGATTCCGCGCCGACCGTTCGGGCGGAACGGAGAGACGGTGTCGGCGCTCGGCATGGGTGGGTTCCACCTCGGACTGGCGGGCACCGAGCGAGAGACGACGGCGCTGGTGCATCGAGCGATCGACGCGGGGATCACCTTCATGGACAATGCGTGGGAGTACCACGATGGAGTGAGCGAACAGCGGCTCGGCAAGGCGCTGGCCGGCGGCTGGCGCGACCGCGTCTTCCTGATGACGAAAGTGTGCACGCACGGTCGCGACGCGAAGACCGCGATGCGGCAGCTCGAAGACTCGCTGCGACGCCTCAAGACCGATCACCTCGATCTCTGGCAGGTGCACGAGGTGGCGTACGCCGGCGACCCTGAGCGTCACTTCATGAAGGGCGGCGTGATCGAAGCCCTCGACCGCGCCCGGCAGAAGGGGCTCGTTCGCTACGTGGGGTTCACCGGGCACAAGGATCCCGCGCTGCACCTGCAGATGCTGTCGTATGGCTACCCGTTCGACAGCTGTCAGATGCCGCTCAACTGCTTCGATGCCACGTTCAGAAGCTTCGAGCAGCAGGTGCTGCCCGAGGTGCTTCGGCAAGGGATCTCGCCGATCGGGATGAAGACCTTCGGCGGCGAAGGAGACGCCGTGACGAAGCGCGCCGTTCCCGCCGTGGACGCATTGCGGTATTCCATGAGTCTGCCCGTCTCGGTGACCGTCACCGGGATCGACTCGGCGAGGGTGCTACGTCAGAACCTCGGCGTGGCGCGCGGCTTTCGGCCGATGGGCACCCTCGAGATGGAGCGGCTCCGCGCGCGGTGCGCTCCGCTCGCGGTGGATGGGCGATTCGAGCTGTACAAGACCACCGCCAAGCACGAGGCGGACGTCGGCCGCAAGCAGCGCGGATTCCCGCCGCAGTCCGCGCTGGGCGGCTGAGTCACCGCGACGTCTCGTCGGCGCGTTGCGCGCCAGTCCCCCGCGCCCCTCGCTCCTCTCCGGCGCGCCGTCTACCTTTCTCACACGACCGGGGTGCCCGCGCCACCGAGGGTGTGGGCTGAGAGAGTCCCGTAGAACCTGATCCGGCTCATACCGGCGTAGGGAGTCAAAAATGAAGAGCAACACCCAGATGCGGTTCGCTCGCGACGGTGTCGTCACCGACGCGATGCGCTTCGTCGCCGAGCGCGAGGGGTTGAGCCCCGAGCTCGTGATGACGGAGGTGGCCCGTGGCCGCCTCGTCATCCCCGCCAACATGTATCACCTCGCTGGCGCGCTCCAGCCGATGGCCGTCGGCAAGGTGTCCAAAGTCAAGATCAACGCGAACATCGGCAACTCCGCCGTCTCGTCCGACATCGAGGGCGAGCTGGAGAAGCTGCAGCTCGCGGTGAAGTACGGCGCCGACACCGTGATGGACCTGAGCACCGGTACGGCGCTCGACGAGACGCGCGAGGCGATCATCAAGGCGTCTCCGGTGCCGATCGGCACGGTGCCGATCTACCAGGCGATCCAGCAGGTGAAGGAGGTCACCGACCTCACGGCCGAGCTGCTGCTGGAGGTAATCGAGCACCAGGCCAGGCAGGGCGTGGACTACATGACCATCCATGCCGGGATCCTGTTCGAGCACCTGCCGCTGGTGTACGGACGAGTGACGGGGATCGTGAGCCGCGGCGGCTCGCTGCACGCCGTGTGGATGATGCACCACCGCCGGCAGAACCCGCTGTACGAGCGCTACGACGACGTGCTCGACATCCTGCGCAAGTACGACGTCACCATCTCGCTCGGCGACTCGCTGCGACCCGGCTCGATCCACGACGCCAGCGACCGCGCGCAGTTCGCCGAGCTCGATACGCTGGGCGAGCTGACGCGACGGGCGTGGGAGAAGGACGTGCAGGTGATGGTCGAGGGGCCCGGGCACATCCCGATGCATCAGATCGAGATGAACGTCCGTCGACAGAAGGAGATCTGCAACGAGGCGCCGTTCTACACGCTCGGTCCCCTCGTCACCGACATCGCGCCCGGATACGACCACATCACGAGCGCGATCGGCGCCGCGATGATCGGGTGGTACGGCGCCGACATGCTCTGCTACGTGACGCCCAAGGAGCATCTGGGCCTGCCGAACGCCGAGGACGTGCGCAACGGGGTGATCGCGTACAAGATCGCCGCGCATGCCGCCGATATTGCCAAGGGTCATCCGGCCGCACAGGACTGGGATGACGCGCTGAGCAAGGCTCGC
>JBBQYZ010000515.1:0-3467 GCA_038208205.1 Gemmatimonadales bacterium
GAGGGGTTCGCGGCGCTGGAGCGTCTCGGCGCGGAGCTGGAGGCGGCGTTCGTGAAAGTGGGGCAGGACGCAGAAGTGTCCACCACCCGCGACACGCCCGCCAGGCCAGGAGGCGCGCCCGCCTCGGCGGGTGGCGCGGCATCCGAGCCCTCCCGTGCCGAGCGCGCGGCGCTCGACGTCGATCTCGAGCGGCGACTGCTCGAAGACGGGATCGTGGTGCGCGGACATGACGTCGCGCGCGTGGTCGGACTGATGACCGGCCGGAGGGTGGAATGGGAGGAGTGACCGTGCGTCGGGCCGCGATCGGTGCGGCGCTGCTCGTGGGCGCGGCGTGTCGCCGCAATCCGTACGGCGATGGCCCCTATGCACGCGAGGTGGCAGAAGCCGTTCCCCGCATCGAGGCGGCGACGGGCATGAAGTTCAAGCGGCAGCCCCGGCTCGAGCTGCGCAGCCGGGAGCAGGTGCGCCAGTTCCTCGTGCAGAAGTTCGACGAGTCGTCGCCCGCTGGCGAGATCGCAGGCGAGGAGAGCGCCTATAAACTGCTCGGGCTCATCCCCGACTCGATGCACCTTCGCACCTTTCTGCTGTCGGTGCTGAACGAGCAGGTGGTCGGCTACTACGACCCCGCCAAGAAAGTCCTCTACGTGGTGGAAGGCGCCGACGAGCGAATGGCGTCGATCACGATCACGCACGAGCTCGTGCACGCCCTGCAGGACCAGTACATCGATCTCGACTCGCTGCAGAAGGCCACTGACGACAGCGACCGGCTCAGCGCGGCGCAGGCGGTGGTGGAAGGTGAGGCGCAGTTCGAGCAGCTCTCCATCATGGTCGGCGGCTCCGACAACGTGGCGCTGCGTGTCGGTGGTCGTGACCGCGTCCGCGAGCTCATACGCGAGAACCAGAGCGCGATGCCCGTGTTCGCGACCGCGCCGATGGTCATTCAGGAGTCGCTGCTCTTTCCCTACCTGAGCGGCGCCGACTTCGTGCAGCGATACAAGGAGCGCAAGGGAGCGACGAATCCCCTGGCCGTTCTTCCCCGCTCGACGGAGCAGATCCTCCATACCGATGCCTACTTCGGCGCCAGGCCCGACGAGCCGAGCATCGTGGCGCTCCCCGCACCGCGCGGGGCAACGCGCGCCTACGAGAACGACATGGGGGAGTTCGGAACGCGGCTCTTCCTCTATCAGCACCTGCACGACGAGCAGGTGGCGGCGCGGGCGGCGGCCGGGTGGGACGGCGACCGCTATCTGGTGTTGCAGGGCGCGGGCGGACGCGGGATCGTGTGGGCGATCGTGTGGGACAACGCCCTCGAGGCGGCGGAGTTCACCGACGCCCTCACGCGCGCCACTGCCAAGCGCACCGGAGCGGGAGAGCGAAACGTCGCCGGCGGGGGCGCGACCTTCGGCGCCAAGGGACGGACGATCTCCATCCTGCCGCGCAGCATCGGCGACCGCGCGCTCACACTGTACAGCGACCTGCCCGATGCGATGAGCGCCGGGGTCATCGACCCCGGCGCCATCCGCATCACGACGCGTTGACCAGCGCTGGTTCGCTGACGACCTGCAGCGACGCGGCCGAGTCGCCGGGGGGGCGCGGCACCATCTCGTCGTCGTCCGACGGCATGCCGTCGTCGTCCACTGCCGGCAGCAGGGCCAGGCGGAGCACGTCGTCCATCGTCGGCACGAAGGTGAACGCGATCTGTTTCTTCACCTCGTCGGGCACGTCGCGCAGGTCCTTCTCGTTGGACTTGGGCATGATCAGCTGACGCAGGCCGGCGCGGTACGCCGCCAGCACCTTCTCCTTCACGCCGCCGATCTCGAGCACCTTCCCGCGCAGCGTGACCTCACCCGTCATGGCGACGTCGCGGCGCACGGGACGCTGGGACAGCGCACTGGCGATCGCGAGAGTGAGCGTGATTCCCGCGCTGGGCCCGTCCTTGGGAATGGCGCCTGCCGGCAGATGCACGTGGATGTCGAACTCCTTGAATGCCGAGTCGGGGATGCCGATGTTGGCCGCTCGTGAGCGCACGTAGGAGAACGCCGCGTCCACGCTCTCGCGCATCACGTCGCCAAGCTGGCCGGTGACCGTCAGGCGGCCCGACCCCGGCATGCGCAGCGCCTCGATCACCATGATGTCGCCACCGGTCGACGTCCACGCCAGCCCCGTCACGACGCCGATCTCGGGGATCATCTCCGCCTCTTCGACCGCGTAGCGCGGGATGCCGAGGATCTCCTCGACCTTGTCGACGTCGATCACCCATGCGCCTTCCTCGCCGTCCGCCTTGCGACGCGCGCGCTTGCGCATGACAGCCGCGAGGTTGCGCTCGAAGTTGCGGAGCCCCGCCTCGCGCGAGTAGCGGTTGCTGATGAACGACAGCGACTCGTCGGTGAACTGGATGTCCTTGTCGCCGATGCCGTGCTCCTCCAGGAGACGAGGCAGCAGGTAGCGCCACGCGATCTCCACCTTTTCCTCGATCGTGTAGCCGGCGATGCGAATGACCTCCATCCGGTCGCGCAGCGGAGCGGGGATGTCGAACAGGTTGTTCGCCGTGCAGATGAACAGCGCACCCGAGAGGTCGAACGGCAGGTTGAGGTAGTGGTCCACGAACTCGTCGTTCTGGCTGGGATCCAGCACCTCGAGCATCGCCGCCGTCGGATCGCCGCTCGGGCCGCCGCCCGACATCTTGTCGATCTCGTCGATCATCAGCACCGGGTCCTTCACCTGCACCCTGCGCATCGCCTGAATCAGCAGGCCGGGCATCGCCCCGACGTAGGTCCGCCGATGGCCGCGGATCTCGGCCTCGTCGCGCACCCCGCCAACCGAGATGCGGTAGAACTCGCGCCCGATCGACGTGGCGATCGCCTCGCCAAGCGAGGTCTTGCCGGTGCCGGGCGGACCGACGAGGCACAGGATCGGACCGTGGGGATCGCCGCCACGCAGCTTGCGCACCGCGAGGAACTCGAGGATGCGCTCCTTGGCCTCGCTCAACCCGTAGTGTCGGTCGTCGAGCGCCGCTTCCACCTTGGGGAGCGCGATCTCGTCGTCGCCCGAACGCTTGTTGTACGGGAGCGAGAGGATCCAGTCGAGGTACGTGCGGATCACCTGGTACTCGCTCGACGCCGTGCTGAGTTGGCGCAGGCGTTCGGTCTCACGCCGCGCCTCCTGCCCCACGCGCTCGGGCAAGTGCGCCTCATCAATGCGCTTGAGCAGCTCCACGGCTTCCTTCTCGCCGGGATCCGTCTCGCCAAGTTCGGCCTGGATCGCGCGGAGCTGCTGGCGCAGGTAGAACTCGCGCTGGTGCTGCTCAATCTTGATTTCCGTCTGCCGCTTCACGTCCTCCATCACCCGGGCCCGCGCCACCTCGCGCTCGAGCCGGTTCACGATGAAGCGCAGCCGCTGGCCCACGTCGAGCCGCTGCAGCACCTCGTCCTTGTCGGTGATGCGGAAGTTCATGTTCGTGGCGGCCA
>JBBQYZ010000516.1:0-3456 GCA_038208205.1 Gemmatimonadales bacterium
CTCGGCCGTCACGAGGTTGCGCAGGTCCGACTTCATCGCGGCCGTGTAGGCCTTCGTCTTCGTGTTGGCGAACTTCGGGATCGCGATCGCGGCCAGGATGCCGATGATCACGACGACGATCAGCAGCTCGATGAGCGTGAATCCCTTGCGGGCGCTGTTCTTCATGATGGGACCTTTGGGTCTGGAGGAAGGCCGTACCGCGGGAGGGAGAGCGGGGCCTGAATGCACTGGTGCGGCGTCGCACGACCTGCTGTAAAGCACTGCTGATGCCAGCGGAAACGTATGGTTGACCACACAAGTTAAAGCGTTACGTGCCGCGCGCTTGTGGCTGCCATCATGATCGACCAGGAGAGGTCGTATCGCCCCTGCGGGCGTGCAGACTGCGAATCCTTTGCATCCGGCACGGACGACGATGCGCATGTCGACGCATCGTCGCCCGCCCGCGCCCGCGCGTCAGCTGCCCGCGACGACCGTGTAGGTCACCACGCGGGTGCCCACATAGTTGCCCGCCGAGGCCGGGGCCGTGAGCGTATACGTCACCGCGAGCCCAGCCTGCGCCGACTTGGTGAGATTGGCGACCTGCTGCGACACGCCCGTCAGGGTCACCGTGGTGCTCGTGCTGCCGGTGGGCACGCCGAGGAGCACGGACAGTGTCATGCCGGTGGGCATCGGCGAGTCCAGGCTCGCGCTCAGGAGCGCATTGCTGGTGTTGTTCGTCACGGCCCAGGTCGAGGACCCAGTGGCCGGCGCCGGATCGACGCCCGCGGTGGCGGTGTTGATCGTCAGGGAGACCGCGCTCGCGTTGAACGCGAACTGGACGATCTTGGCGACGTTGATGTTCAGGGTCTGCGACGTCTGCGCACCGGCCACAGCAGACACTGAGACGAGGAGGGCGACAACAACCGCACTGCGCCGCGCGATCGAGTTCTTCATTTTGATTCATCTCCGTTGATGTCAGACTGCCCGCTCGTGCTAACGACGTAGTATGGCCTTCGCACCGTTACGGGATCCTGACGACAGAATTACGTAACTGTCATTCGAGCGCCACGCCGACGCTCGACGCATCGGGCCGTACGTCGGTGGACGGTCCGACCGTCGCGCTCGTCACGTGACGCCATGCCCGACCCCCGTTGGGGCCGGCCGGAACCTCACGGGAGGAGGGTGAATACCATATCCTTACCTGTCAGCTCGCCCATCCCACGGAGCGCCCATGACGTCGACAGCTTCCACGAGTGAGCAAGCGGTGCAGCGCGACGCGACCTGGGTGAGCGCTTCGGTCGCGGCCGGCGGTTATCGCGCCGACCTTTCCACGCGCGGCCACCGCTTCATCGCCGACGAGCCGCGCGAGCTCGGAGGCACCGACGCGGGACCAACGCCCTACGAGCTCCTGCTGGGCGCGCTCGCCGCCTGCACGGCGATGACGCTGCACATGTACGCCGACCGCAAGCGGTGGCCACTCGATCGGGTCGTCGTTCACCTGCGGTCCGTGCGCGCGCACGCCGCCGACTGCGCCACCTGCGAGAGCGAGGCGGTGGGCGTGGGTCAGCTCGAGCGCGACGTGGAGCTGGTTGGCGAGCTCACGGCGGAGCAGCGCGCGCGCCTGCTGTTCATGGCCGATCGCTGTCCCGTGAAGCAGACCCTCGAGCGCGGCCTCCACATCCGGATCGCGCCCCCGCCGACGCAACCCGCACCTGTGCTCTCCTGACCGCAATCCGCGCGTCGACGCCCCTCGCTGCCGGTACGTCGGCGCCCGACTTCACGCTGCCTGTCACCCCCGACCAGCACATCTCGCTCGCCGAGCTGCGCGGACGACCGGTGGTGCTCGCGTTCTATCCCGCCGACTGGAGCCCGGTGTGCGGCGACCAGATGGTGCTCTACAACGAAGTCCTACCCGAGGCGGCGTGCGCAGCGGCGTGAACGGCACGCCGACTTTCTTCGTCAATCGCCAGCGCTTCGACGGCAACTGGACCGACGCGGAAGTGTTCGCGCGAGCGATCGAGTAAGCCGCCGCCCGGCGCGGAGGTCACGCGGTTGGGCACGATGAACATGCGTCGCGTCATCGGTGCCTTCCCCTCGTGGGCGCCTCTCTCCGCGCCCGGGCCAGGGCAGGTGATGTGCCGAACGCGAGAGCAGGGCGTCCTTTCCGTAATAGGATGTGGCCGTCTGAACACTCACCGGTAGCGACGCATGCGCACACCCATCGTCATCCTCGCTGGTTCGCTCCTGCTCACCGCCTGCGTGTCGGGCACCAGGGTCGTCTACGTGCCGACGCCCGGGACGACGCCCGCGCCGGCGGCGGTCCCGACGCCCCAACCCTCCGCGCCGGCGATGGTGCCCGTGGGAGTCACGATCGTCCGCCCGGAAGACAGCAGGCTGCTGGTGAGCACCAACCAGCCCGCCTACCTGGCGGTATTCGAGATCGTCCCGAACGGCGGCGTGACGCTCGTGTATCCGACTACGGCGACGCATCGGCAGACGCTGCTCTCCGGCTCGAGCTGGCTCCCCATCGCCTGGCGGTCGCAGCGCGGCGGCATGCCCGCTGGTCGCAATGCGCGCGAGGGGTATGGCCAGCAGTCGTCGGTGCACTACGTCTACGCCATCGCGTCGGATCGACCGCTGCGGCTCACGGCCGGTGCGTTCGACGACGCCAACCTCCGCGGCATGCTCGGCGGCAGCGCGTATTTCGCCGCCAACCCGTACGAGACCATGGGTGCGCTCTCGCGGCAGTTCGTTCCGCCCGGAACGGACGAGGGCTGGGGCGAGGACCTCTACACGATGGACATGACGCGGCCCGGGATGGCGACGGCCCGCGTCGCCAAGGTGTACTGCGCGGACGGTTCGGTGACCTACGTGCGCGACGAGATCGCCGCGCGCGCTGCGTGCCCGGCGCGCGTGCGTGGCACCGCCTCGACGCGCGCTGGGTCGCCCCGTCCGGATTCGGTGGTGGCCTCCAATGGCCGCCCCGTGCAGCGCGGTTACGACCCGAAGATGCGGACGCCGGTGTACCGGGTGCCGAAGCCGACGGTCGCCCAGGGGATGGGGCAGGGGAACAGCGGTGCCCGGTCGGGCGATCGTCCCGTGGTCGCCAACAACGGCGGCGCGGCGAACGGTTCGGGCACGGCGAACGGAAACCAGAGCGACGCCCGCGACAACAACGGCAACCACTACGGCTGGGACAAGGTGAAGCAGGCGAGCGGCAACAACGGCAACAACGGCAACGCGAGCGATGTGCGCCCGAGCCAGCCGTCGTCGGAGCCGAGCGTTCGGCAACAGGGCAATCCGGACCACCCGACGCCGGGTGCGCAGCCTGAGCCGAAGCCTGAGCCGAAGCCCGAGGTCAAGGAGGACCTCAAGCCCAAGGGCAACGCCAACAGCGCGCGCGGGATGATGGAACGCATGAAGGAGCACACCGACTCGTCTTCCGCCAAGGATCAGAAGAAGAAGTCCGACTAGCCC
>JBBQYZ010000517.1:0-3451 GCA_038208205.1 Gemmatimonadales bacterium
GCAATGGCGTGGCCTCGGACCCTCCGGCACGACGCGTGCATCACACATCCAACCTCTAGCGTTGGGTCATCGCCACCGTTTTGATCCCCGTGCCCGACCATGACTTCGACGTCACCGAGGTGGCAGTGCCGTGGCGACTGCTGACGCGCCTTGGCCATGTCGTGCGATTCGCGACCGAGCGCGGCGACACCGCACCCGCGGCCGACCAGCGGTTGCTCGACGGCGTGATCTTCGGTCGGCTCGGAGCGGCCGCCGAGCCGAAGGCGTTCTATGCGCAGCTGCTGGCCGACGAGGAGTTCCGGGCACCGCTCGCGTGGGCGGACATCAAGGCCGACGAGGTCGACGGTCTGATCCTGCCGGGCGGACACGCCCCCGGCATGCGCCAGTATCTGGGCAGTGAGTTGCTCCGTCGCAAGGTCGCCGAGCACTGGGCGCTCGGGCGCCCGGTAGGCGCCATCTGCCATGGCGTGCTGGTCCTCGCCCGCACGCGCGATCCCGCGACCGGGCACAGTCTCCTGTACGGGCGTCGCACGACATGTCTGCCGAAGTACATGGAGCGATCCGCGTTCATCACCACCGCGTGGCGACTCGGGCGCTACTACCGCACGTATCCCGCGTACGTCGAGGACGAAGTCAAGGGCGCGCTGCGTGACCCGGCCGACTTCGTGCGAGGGCCGCGTGTGCTGTCCAAGCGCGGCACCGCGACCGCAGACGGCCCTTCGTTCATCGTCGAGGACGGGAACTACGTCTCGGCGCGATGGCCGGGCGACGCCTACCTGTTCGCGACGCGATTCGCCGACCGCCTGACCGACTGATGTTCGGCGCGCGGCCCGGAGCCGCGTCGCCGGTGTGTGCTGGCACCACTGCGACCCATGGCGCTGCCTTCCTGTCGGGGCAACATGCGCTCCTCCTAGGCTGACACCGTGTCAGGCAACCGCGACGGGGCCGCGATGTGGGCGCGCGCCGGACCGAGAGGCCTGAGGCTGAGTGCGCAACGTCGAGGTGCACCGGGTTGGACGGCGACGTCCTACCCGGTGCCTCGCGAGGAGGGTTCATCGCACCACGCACTCGCCGGTGTGCGAGCGTGAGTCATGGCGCAGTCGCTGGCGGCCAGGCGCCGATCTGATGCAGGAGCCCCAGGTCGTCGCGGCATGCCCAGTGCTCCACGATCTGGTCATTCTCGACACGCCAGATGTGGATGAACGTCCAGGACACTTCCACGCCAGTCGGCTCGGTCCGCGCGAGCAACGGCATCGTCGATGCTCGGTGGACGCCCCTTACAGTCACCTGGTGCGCTACGAACTCGCCCTCGGCGATGAGGTGGTGGTGCTCGACCTCACCGTCGCCAAAGTCTTGGCGGATGATGTCGAGGATCTGCCGTAATCCGTCTCGACCCTGCGGCCCAGCGGCGTGGTTGACCATGTTCTCGGCCACGAGGTCGTCGAGGACATGGTCGTCCCCGGCGAGCTGTCGCCGGAAGAGCTCCTCTACCACCGTCTTCGGTTCTGCCATCCGCCCATGGTGCCCGATGAGGGCGGGCCCGGGCAGTCCTGCGCTCACCAGGACGCCGATCGATGCGGGTCTGGCGCGTGCAACCCGGGTTCTCACACGTAGTGCTCGCAGTCGCGAGCGCCCTTCCGACATGCGCAGACGGGACTTGGTCGGAAAGACGGCGATACAGCCCGAGCGCGCCGGTGATTACGCTGTTCGCAGTGACAATCGAATCGCGCTTGGCGGAGGCGCAAGGAGTACCCGGGCTGCCGTGTGGCGTACGTTCGTACCCAGACTCGCGGGGAGGTTGAGCATGCGCAGATTTGTTGCAGCGCTGAGCGTCGGCGTCTTGAGTTTCGCCGTCGTCGGCGGCCCCGCGGAGGCGAGGGTGGCGGATGCCCTCAACCGCAACGTCAGCGGGCCGCTCACCGGGACGAGCGTCACTTCGCCGATCCCCTCGTGCGGAGCCACCCAGACGCACCAGGTCGTCGACGCCACCTACACAACGCAGCACGGGCGCTCCGGATCGCTGCACCTCGATGGCTGCATCGGACCCCCCGACCCGAGCGGGGATCTCATTCCGTATGCGGGCTCGTTCGTGCTGACGACGCCGACTCGCGCCGTTCTCACGGGCACGACGACGGGTGCCCTCGGTGGGCTCACCCGAGAATGCGAGTTCGCCCGCTCCTTCGCCTTCACCCTCGCGCTGACCAAGGGCACGAAGGCTTATGAGCGCGCGCGGGGCGACATCGACCTCATCGGGTCGTTCTGCAATCCGTTCGCCGGCATTCCGTTCGCCATGGGCGGCACCCTCACCGGCCATCTCGAGCACGGGCCGTCCGCTTAGGAGGTACGCGCCAGCGTTCATGTGGTCGCGTTGGGGGTGCACGGTGACGATGGTGACAGCGGGGTCGGACACTGGGAGGAATGGGTCCGCGCGATCAGCGACGGGAGCCTGTGCAGCAGCACGGCCGGCACCGCGATGCACAGCTCGGATGGCGTTTTCCAGACGAGATCTCCTCAAGAGGAGTGCGGTTGCAGGGGGGGTCGTCTGGGCGATGCCGATGATCCACAGCATGACGAACCGCGCCGTTGCCTCCGGTACACCAGCACCGACACGATGCGGTCCGGCCGCCGTTGCGGGAACGACGCGCCCGAGCGGGGGCCAGACCTGCCACGATGGCGCTCATTGTCCGCCGGGACTGGTCTGCCAGGTCACGAGACGGGCGGCCTACGGTCGGCCCACGGGCGGGCCGACTCGATCTCGGTGCTCAGGGCGAGCAGCGTTGCCTCGTCGGCGGGACGTCCGACGAGCTGGATGGACATCGGCAGGCCATTGCCGTCCAGGCCCCACGGAATGACCGCGGCCGGCTGGCCGGTCGCGTTGAAGATCGCATGGAAGGGCGAGCGTCCCATCGTCGCGTTGACGGTGACGAACGCCCCGCGCCGCCTCAAGGTGCCGACGCGTGGCGGGCCCACCGCCGTGCCCGGAGTGACGACGACATCAACGTCATCGAAGATCGCGTTGACGCGGGCGGCGAGCGCTGTCTCGCCCGCGCGAACCGATGCGATTCGCCGGTCGGAGATGCGGCCGCCGGCCCGCGCCATCGACCGGGTCCGCCGCTCGAGACGCTCGGGGTGCGCCATGGTCGCGACGTCGTCGTGAATGCCACGCAGGTAGCGCGCCATGACGTTCCAGCCGGCGGACAGCGCCGCGTAGTCCGGGGCGCGCTCGACGACGTCGTGCCCGAGCTCACGGAGCAAGGCCGCGGCCTCTGTCACGGCGGCGCGCTGCGCCTTCCCGACGCGCGCGACGAGACCGAGCGGGCTCTCGGCGCTGATCGCGATTCGTAGCCGAGCAGGAGTGCGAGCTGCCGCGGCGACAAAACCCCCGTCGGGTGCCGGAAACGTTGTCGTCACGTCGAGGAAGAGGGCGGCGTCCTCGACCGTCCGCGTGATG
>JBBQYZ010000518.1:0-3438 GCA_038208205.1 Gemmatimonadales bacterium
GGCATGGAGGGCGGCATGAACGAGAGCTACGCCGCGCTGGATCGGGTGCTCGCGGCCCTTCGCTAGCGTCGACCGGGCGCGCCCGACCGCCGTATATTGGCGCGCCCGCTCCGGTGTGCTTCCTCCCACGACAGGGCCGACATGCAGGACCTCACGACCGGCTCCATCACCAGGCATCTCCTGAAGACCATGAGCTTCATGCTGCTCATGATGGTCTTCCAGACGCTGTACGTGCTGATCGACCTCTACTGGGTCGGACGGCTCGGCACCGCATCGGTCGCGGCCGTCGCGATCGCCGGCAACCTGATGTTCGCCGTGCTGGCGATGACGCAGATGCTCGCGGTCGGGACGACGACAGTCATCTCGCACGCCGTCGGCCGCCGGGACGACGCGGCGGCCCGCGTCGGCTTCAACCAGTCGCTCTCGCTCGCGATGCTGTGCGGCGCGCTGTTTCTCGGCGTCGCGCTCGCGCTGCGCATTCGCTATGCGACGGCCCAGAGCGCCGACGCCGAGACGGCGCGACAGGCTGCGCAGTACCTGCTCTGGTTCATCCCGGCGATGGCGCTCCAGTTTCCTCTCGTCGCGATGTCGGCGGCGCTGCGCGGCATCGGCAACTTCAAGCTCGGCGTCGCCGTCGGCATCGTGACCATCGTCATCAACATGCTCGTCGCACCGGTGCTGATCTTCGGGTGGCTCGGGGCACCGGCGATGGGGATCAGCGGCGCGGCCGTGGCGTCGCTCGCCGCGATCCTCGTCGGCGACGCGTGGCTGGCGTTCCACTTTCGCGGCGACGCCGTCCTGCGCTACGCGCGCGCCGAGCTCCGCCCGCGGCCGGCGGTCTGGAAGCGGATGCTCGGGATCGGGCTGCCGGCCGGCTTCGACTTCGCGATGATGGCCGTCTACCTGTTCATCGTGTACGCCGTCACGCGGTCGTTCGGCGCTGCGGCGCAGGCAGGGTTCGGTATCGGGATGCGCGTCATGCAGGCGGGCTTCATGCCCGTCGTCGCGCTGGGGATGTCGGTGGCACCGATCGCCGGCCAGAACTTCGGGGCGGGACTGTCCGACCGGGTCCGGCACACCTTCCGCGACGGCGCGCTGCTCGCCGCGGCGATGATGCTGCTCCTGTTCATCCTCTGTCAGGTCGCGCCGTCAGGGCTGATCAGGATCTTCACGCGTGATCCCGCCGTGGTCGCGGTGGGCGTCGGGTACCTGCGCATCGTCTCGTGGAGCTTCCTGGCCTCGGGGATCATCTTCGTCGCGGGGAGCATGTTTCAGGCAATGGGGAACACCATCCCCTCGATCGCGATCTCGCTGGTGCGGATCCTGATCGTGACGGTGCCGGTGGTGATCCTGTCGCGGCGGCCGGGGTTCGAGCTGTCGACGATCTGGCGGCTGGCGGTGGCGTCGGTGTGGGTGCAGCTCGCGGTGGCGATGGTGCTGCTCAAGCGGGAGTTCGGGCGACGGCTCGCGATCGGGGAGGGGCGGCGTGTCGGAGGTGCGGAGGTGGGA
Organism: Gemmatimonadales bacterium; assembly: GCA_038208205.1. Taxonomy (GTDB): domain Bacteria; phylum Gemmatimonadota; class Gemmatimonadetes; order Gemmatimonadales; family Gemmatimonadaceae; genus AG11. The sequence goes on from JBBQYZ010000518.1 coordinate 1,510, forward strand.
CGGCCGACCGTCGCGGTGGCGGAATAGGCCGGAGCCAGATCGAGGGAATCTCCCGACAGTAGTCGCCCACTGCCGAACCTATTCTCACTTCCAGCTCCGATCCACCGTAGTGGTGCGCGCGATCGGACGGCACACGCCGCTGTTCCCGCCGCGCACGCACCACTTGGACCCTGCGGAACCGGAAAGCACATCGCACGCCCCAGGAGAACACATGTCATCCATGCACCGCATCATCGACGGCGCCGTGCTGGTGCGGCATCTGACGGACGACGATCGGATGATCGACCAGGAGCTCCTGCGCAAGCACGGCAGGAGTGCGCGAACGCTCGTCAAGGAAGGGCCGCTGCGACTGACGCTGATGGCTCTTGCGCCTGGTGGGGTGTTGCCCGCGCACTCCACCGAAGGTCCGGTCACGATCCACGTGCTCCAGGGAGAGGTCGCCTTCGTGGCGCAGGGCCGCGGGTATTCGCTGAGCGCTGGCGAGGTGCTCGTGCTGGCCGCCGGAGTCACACACTCGGCGACGTCCGCCGCGGGCACCGTCTTCCTGCTGACCATTGTTCACCCCCCGTCGGCGGGATCGCCGGTGTCGGGCACGGAATCTCCGACGTAGTGTCCATCCTCCTCACCGAGGTGTCGCGTGCACCGTAGCGCTGCTTCTGTGCGGTCATGACGACGCCGGCAGCGCATCCCTGGCGCGACCTGCGCGATGATGATCTCGAGCGGGTGCTCACCGCGTTCTACGCGACCCTGGAAGCCGACGCGCTGCTCGCGCCGTACTTCTCGGCGGTGAACATGATCGACCACCTGCCCCGCATCATCGCGTTCTGGTCGACGCTCCTGTTCCACACCGGGCGCTATTCGGGCAACGCCTTTCGCCCGCATCTGGAGATGCCCGGACTCACCGCAGGGCATTTCGCGCGCTGGGTAGCAACGCTGGAGGACACGGTGGATGCACGCTTCGTCGGTCCGGTCGCCAGCTCGATGAAGGAGTTGGCGCACCGCATCGCGTACAGCATGCAGCTTCGGCTCGGCATTCTCACATGAAGGTCACCGGTCCACCTGGGCCATCTGCTTCTCGCCGTAGCGCGGCCCGGACACCTTTTCCGGCGCGAGCGCCGCGTCGAGCGCGGCCATCTCCCCGCGCGTGAGCGACACGTCAGCTGCCTCGACGTTCTCTTCCAGATATCTGCGGCGCTTGGTCCCCGGGATCGGTACGATGTCCGGTCCCTTGTGCAGCAGCCAGGCGAGCGCCACCTGCCCCGGCGTTGTCCCCTTTCGCCTGGCCAGATCGCGCACAGCCGACGCGGCGCGCACGTTGGCGTCGAAGTTCTCCCCCTGGTAGCGCGGGTCGCCGCGGCGGAAGTCACCGTCCGGGTATTCCTCGGCGCGCTTCACGGCGCCCGTGAGGAAGCCGCGGCCGAGCGGCGCGAAGGGCACGAGGCCGATCCCCAGCTCGCGCAGCAGCGGGATGATGCGCGCCTCCAGGTTGCGCTCCCACAGCGAGTACTCGCTCTGGAGCGCCGAGATCGGGTGCACGGCGTGGGCGCGGCGAATCGTCCCTTCGCCGGCCTCGGAGAGGCCGAGGAATCGCACCTTTCCCTCGCGCACCAGCTCCGCCATCGCGCCGACGACATCCTCGATCGGCACCGCGGGATCGACGCGGTGCTGGTACAGCAGGTCGATGCGGTCGGTCTGCAACCGGCGCAGCGAGCCCTCGACGGCCTCGCGGATGTGTTCCGGTCGACTGTTCACGCCGGCGATCACGCCGTTGGCGTCGAAGCTGAAGCCGAACTTGGTCGCGATGATGACGCGATCGCGCGCGCCATCGAGCTCCTTCAGCGCGCGGGCGAGCAGCTCTTCGTTGGCGAAGGGTCCGTACGCTTCGGCGGTGTCGAAGAAGGTGCATCCGAGCTCGATGGTGCGATGGAT
>JBBQYZ010000519.1:0-3434 GCA_038208205.1 Gemmatimonadales bacterium
GACGTTCCGGTGACGCCGCCCACACACCTAGCCGAACCCGTGTCCCCATACCCCTACCCCTAACGGGTACTCCGTACCCCTACGCCATACCTACACCCGTGCGCAGCGCCTGCACGTCGCCGGTCGGCAGCGACTCGACGAGTCGGCGCATCTCGGGCGACGGTTGGAGGCCGAGCTTGTCGGCGAGCAGCCGGCGGAAGAGCCGGTACTGGCGGATCGCCTCGTAGTAGTTGCCCTCGGCCAGATGCGCTCGGATGACGGCGCGGTGGGCGCTTTCGCGGAGCGGCTCGCCATCGACCGCAGCAAGGCCTGCGTTGATAGCGGCATGGAACTCACCGGCTTCGGCAAGTGCCTCGCACGCCGCCTCGAGCGCGTGGAGGCGCACCTGGCGGAAGCGCTCGCGCTCGACGATGACCCAGTCGTCGTACGAGTCGGGCAGCACATCACCCGCGGCGCCCAGCCGCTCGAGCTCGTCCGGATCGACCTCTCCCTCGCGGAGCACGCGGTTGGCGACCGCATCCATCTCGCTGACGTCGGTGCGAACCTCGAGGTTGAGCCGGACGTGGGTCGTCGTCGTCGAGACGAGGTTGCACTCGGGCTGACGCAGGCGCCAGAGCGTTGTCCGCAGCGACGCGTTCGCCCTCTCCTCGTTGGCGTCGATCCAGAGCATCCCTGCGACGAAGACCCTCTGCAGCGGTTGGCGGTGAAGCGAGAGGAACGCGAGCAGCCGTTGAGAGCCGATGGGGAGGCGAACGTGGGCGCCGTTCACGCGCAGATCGAAGCCACCGAGAAGCCCTAGGCGCATGGTGGCGCCATTCGAGCCAGGCTCGTGCGGCCCTGGCGAGGGGGGCGATTTCCGGACCTGAGGGCTGACAGCGAACCCTTCGTTGTCGAGCAACCGTTATTGCAAATCCGGGAGGCCTCGTCAACACCCCGGAAGGGGTTCTCCCTGATCCGTCGGTCGCGATGACCGATCGGTGACGTGCAGGTGACGCACATGCCGTAGGTGTGCGATCCGATGGCGCTCCAACGCACCGGAGTTATTGTCGTTCGTGTCTGGCTAGACGAGCCGACCGGCGCGTTCCGTGCGCGCGTGACGGAGAGCATCGATCTCGAGCGCGACGGCCAGCGCACCTCCGCCGTCGCGACGCCCGACGGGGCGATCGAGCTCGTGCGCAGCTTTCTCGAGGCCTTCGCTCGCGAGGAAGGCGACTCCTTCGGGGAGCGGTGACGCTGCCGTGACGGCGCCGTGACGGAAGGTAGAAAGGGTCGCGTCTCGTTCATCGAGTGGAGGATGCGGATGGCACCCAGCACGGTCGGCATCGCGGGCTCCGGCCCTCTTGCGATCACGGACAAGAGTGGCAAGCAGCAGTTCGTTCCGCTGTCGGCGTTCACGCTGAGCGGCGGAAAGATTGGATTGGACTTGAACTGGAGCGCTGCGCTGACGACGGCGCAGATCGATCCCGCCGCACTGACGAAGCTCGCTCAGATGCGGCTCGATGCCGGCGACTTCAGGGTGCCCCCGACGCCTCACGCGAGCGCCGCGATCCTCTTCACGGCCGTCTCCGAGGGCGTCGAGGGCAACGGCATCACGATCACCGTCACCCCGGGTGGCCTCGAGAACGTCACGCTCGACGCCTCCCAGCAGCTCATCTATGCGGGGCTCGCCAGTAGCGCCGACGCGAAGACGGCGATCGGCGACGAGAACAGCACCGCACCAGTCCAGGTCACCGCGGTCGGGGACGGCACCAAGGTCGCGAAGGCGATCGCCCCGACGGCGGTCAAGACGACCAAGACCCTGGACGTGAAGGACACCGACGACAAGGTTCTCGTGACCCTCACGAACGCTGCAGGGGACGACGCGACCGTGACCGTGACCGTCGACGCCGACCCGACGAAGTTCACCATTGCCGTCAGCCGCGGCCCCCTCAGCTCCAAGCAGATCAAGCTGTCGGAGCTCGCGACGAAGACGGGCGGGGCGTTTGCGCTTGCCGCCGCCGTCCCCGCCCCGACGGGAATCGCACCGCCCGCCGCCGGAACGATTCGGCTGTCCGGCGGCGCCGCGGACGTCAAGGCCACCGCCGTCGCCTACACGAGCTGAGCTGAGGAGCCGCCCCATGCCCGTCACGCCAACGTACCCCGGCATCTACATCGAGGAGGTGGTGAGCAACGCCCACACGATCACTGCGGCGCCGACCTCCGTTACCGTTTTCGTCGGATACAGCCACCCGTTCAAGACCAGGCCAGAGCACTACCGCCAGGCCATCGAGATCTTCTCGTTCACCGACTACGAGCGCGAGTTCGGTGGATTGTTCAGCGTCGACTGGCTCAGCGACGATCTCGGCCAGGCCGTCTTCGAGTTCTTCCTCAACGGCGGCGCGGTCGCGTGGATCGTGGCCCTCGAACCGTCGATCACAGTGCTGCCTTCGACGGCGGCCGTCCTGTCGGCCCCGACCCTGCACGTGCCGGGAACTGCGGCCAGCACCGGGATCGTGTTCACGGGCCGCGAGCCGGTCGACGCGACGCGGCCGCTGACGGTCGCCTTCGCGAACATCCAGGGCACGGCGAGCGAGTACGCGGATGTCGTCCTGACCTACGGCACCCGGACAGAGACCTTCCGCAAGGTCACCCTGGCGTCGCCACCGCCCTCGGGCGAGGAGGGCAACACGCTCGAGGCCCGGCTCGGATCCGCGCTCGACCCCGTCTCGAGCCTCGTCACCGTGTCGGAGAAGACCGGTGAGACCTATCCGACCGCGTGGCCCGGCACCCTCGCACCCGCTCCGCTCGACGCGGGGCTGCCGACGACGCCGTTCACGACCTACCACGCGTCAGACTTCACCGGCGCCTTCGCCCAGGACGGCGCGCTCGACAAGGTCTCGATCTTCAACCTCCTGCTGACGCCCGGCGTGTGGGATCCGCAGGTGGTCTCCGAGTCGCTCGCCTTCGCCGAGCGGAAGCGCGCGTTCGTGATCGTCGACGCTCCGGCCGACACCGTCGCCGACCCGACCGGGTCGCCGCTGCCGATGATCGGGGACGTGATGTCGGACGCGGTCGCGGGCCGGATCATACCGAAGTCCCAGAACGGGGCACTCTACTTCCCGTGGCTCCGAGCCCCGGATCCCGAGACCGGCGACATCGAGACCGTCGCGCCCTCGGGGTTCGTCGCGGGGATCTTCGCCCGTGAGGACGAACGGCGCGGCGTCTGGAAGGCGCCGGCCGGTTACGAGGCGCTCGTCAGCGGCACGAACGGCGTCGTCGCGAGCGGCAAGATGACCGATCCACGGCAGGGAACGCTCAACCCGATCGGCGTCAACTGCCTGCGCGGATTCCCCGGCATCGGGACTGTCGTGTTCGGAGCCCGGACGCTCGTCGCCGCCAACCCGTCGTTCCAGCAATACCGCTACGTCCCGGTACGCCGCATGGCGCTGTTCCTC
>JBBQYZ010000520.1:0-3418 GCA_038208205.1 Gemmatimonadales bacterium
GATCCTTCGGGACTGGAGCCTCACCTGGAATCAGAACATGAAAGTGGGCGACACGCTGCAGCGCGTCTACTCGGCGGGCTCCGGCTCCGTGGACACCGTGGTGGTGACCCGCCTCCGCTTCAACATGTTCCTCGCGTCGTCCACCGGTCGCATCGGTGCCCTGCGCGACGGGGAATCACGCCGTCGCACCGGGGTGCTCATTCGCCTCAACGTGCCGACGATGCCCTTTCCGGGTGCGGTCAGTGCCAGTCGCAGCTCGTCGGTTGCCGGTAACTTCAAGGCGTCGGGCAACGACAGCATTCCGGCGGGCTGGACCGACTGCCCTCCGCCCGGCGCGCAGATGCCGGCGGTTGCGAGCACGGCGGCGGCGAACGTGCCCACTCCGTCGGGCAACTGCGCAAGCTCGTCCTGCCTGACCGGCACGCCGAAGGTGCTGGTGACTCCCGACGCAGGCGACTCGCTGAAGATCTTCGACGGCTGGGACGACCTCATCAGCCGCGCGAATGTCGTCATCGACGGCAACACGCTCGTCGGCGGTTCGAGCCCGGCCCCGTCCTACAACGCGAACGGTACGTGCAACACGAGCGCCCAAATGAACTGGGGAGATCCGGCCCGCAACGCCGTCACCCCCGGGGCTTGCGAGAATTATTTTCCCGTCATCTACATCTCGTCGGCGATCAAGGGAGCACTCGGTCCGATCAGCGTTCTGAATGGCGGCGTGGGGCAGGGCATCATTCTCGCCGACGCGAACCTCAAGCTGAACGGCAACTTCACCTGGGTGGGTCCGATCATCATCCGTGGCAACGTCCTGATGTCGGGAAATGGGAACAAGACGGTCGGCGGCATCCAGGCGTACAATCAGGGCTGCATCACGGCGCCCTGCAACTCGCTGTCGGGGACGTCGCAGGCCACCTATTCGAGCTGCACGATCAACAAGATCCTGGCCATGAAGGCCACGCCGATGATGGCGAAGCAGCACGCCTGGACCGACCTGTACTGAGCTCCCGCTCCGGCGACCGATAAACGTGGTCGCGAGAGGCGTCTCGTCGAGCACGCCCGGCCAACGCGGTCCGCGACGTGCAAAGTGCGGGCGGTGTCACCTATCCCATGGGGCACCCGCATGCGTACTCGCCACGTTGCACTGCTGACGATCGTCGGCGCCATCCTGGGCGGCGCATGCCGCGACACGTCGGACCGATCGCCGAAGCAGGTGCTGGCGAAGGACTCATCGCTGGCGGCGGACCTGCAGCTGGCCAGCGACACGACGGCGTACAGCGAGGCCGCCGATGTCGCGATGGCGGATACCGAGGGCACGATGCCGTCGGGCCGTTCGACGGCGGTGCCGCCCGTGACGATGCGCACAGGCGAGCGGACGATCGCGGGCGAGGTCGTCTCGCCCCCGCCGCGCGCCCCTCAGCCCGGGGGGACCTCCGTCGCTGCCGCGTCTCCACCGCCGGTCACTGGGCCCAGCGTACCGGCGCCCGCTGTCGCAACGACAGGAGCCCCGACCGGCGACGCCTGCACGACGCCGACGAAGCCGGAGCAACGCCGGTGCCTGATGGCGTATCTGTCCCGCTCCGACGTGCAGCTGGATCGGAACTACCAGCGCGTGATCGTCGCGCTGAAGCACCGCGCGGGCACGGCAACTGGAAAGAGCGAGCCCGAGACCGTCCACCAGCTCAGGGTGGCGCAGCGCGCGTGGCTCGTCTATCGCGACACGGAGTGCCGGCGCCGCAACCGTGGGCAGGAGGGGCCGCTCTGGGCTCCCGTCCGAGCCCGCTGCCTGGGCGAGTTCTCAGGGCAGCGCGCCGCCGAGCTGGCGCAGACCGCAGACCGGCTCGAGCGCAGCTGATCGCGTCAGCGGTCCGTCAGGCGCCCGGAGCGCGGCGGTCGGACTGATCCTCCCCCCGCCCGTTCCGACGGCGGCGGTGGGCGCGACGCAGCGTCGGGGTCGTGACGCCGATCAGCGCGATGCAGCCCAGTAGCACACCACCGGGCAGGCGTCGATCGCTCGCCGGCGGGGGCGGCGTCATGGCCACCCTCTCAGCGACGGATCGCCTCGCCAGCTCGGCGGCGCGCCTCACGCTCGTCAACGAGTCGAGCCGCGCGGCGTACGGCACATACTCCTCGGCAAAGACGGCGATGTGGTAGTGAGCGGGAGCTCGCTCGCGCGTCACGTCGAGCAGACCGCGCTGCTCCATGCCGAGCAGTGCGCGCTCGAGCCACGCGCGTGCGGCGGCGGCCGGCGGGATGCGCAGATCCACCGCCATGCCGGCGGGGTGCACGGACAGCGCGTGCGCGTTCCGCGGCTGCAGCGCTTCGGGCCGGGTGAGGCTGGTGACGATGAGCCGCGCACCGGTCGAGTCCTGGTACTCCGCGGCGAAGTGCTCGATGAACGACAGCACCTCGGGGCGTGCGTACGGAAAGGAGACGCCACTCAACGAATAGTGCTCGTTCCCCGTCACCTCAACGAGGCGGCCCCCGGCGGCGAGCTTCCGGACGTCCAACGGTGTGCGGAGGAAGGTGTATTCCTCTTGGACGGCGACGGCGTGCTGATGGATCATCGAAGCCGGCGAGCCGGACAGATCGACGCCCCTCGCCACCGAGAGCGGCGACAGGAGCGAGGCGAGGGCGAGTGCACGAGCAATCGAGAGACGAATCATGACGGTATCTTCCGCGGGTCAGAAAATTGTACCCCAGATCACAACGGGAGTTCGAACGGACGGCGTGCAGCGTCCGGGCGACCGTCCTCCCGTCGAGAGCAAGATGAACAGAAAGCGAGCAGTCGCGGCCGCGGTGGCGGTGCTCTCCATCGCCGCGGTGCTCTGGTTCGTGCTGCATTCGCGCGCGAGCGCGGCCCCCACCTACCGCTATGCAGCGGTCGAGCGCGGCAGCGTGCAGCAGACGGTGGCGGCCACCGGTATTCTGGGCGCCGTGAAGACGGTGCAGGTCGGGACGCAGGTCTCCGGACAGGTGTCGGCCGAGTACGCCGACTTCAACGATCAGGTCACGAAGGGGCAGCTCCTCGCGCGGATCGACCCCACTCTCCAGGAGCAGGCGGTGCGCGACGCGCAGGCCCAGCTCGCGAAGACGCAGTCGCAGCTGGCGCAGGCACAGGCGGAATACAACCGCAACGCGCCGCTGGCGCGCGAGAAGTTCATCAGCGCCAGCGAGTTCGGCGCCGTGCAGGTCAACCTCTCGGTGGCACAGGCGGGTGTGAAGTCCGCGCAGGTGACGCTCGACCGTGCCCGCCAGAACCTCTCCTACACGAACATCTACGCGCCGATCGACGGCGTCGTCGTCGAGCGCAACGTGGACGTCGGGCAGACGGTCGCCGCGAGCCTCTCCGCGCCGCAGCTCTTCCTGATCGCACAGGATCTGTCGCAGATGCAGATTCTGGCCGGCGTCGACGAGAGCG